>JALZIL010000377.1 GCA_030860305.1 Actinomycetota bacterium | reverse complement strand
GTGCCCTTCGCCCGCGAGTTGACCGCCCTGGACGACCTGTCCGCGGGGCGGTTGCTGCTGGGCATCGGCTCCGGCGGAATCGGCTACGACACGGCAGTTCTCGGCGAGCCGGACCTGACGCCGTCCGCTCGTACGGAGCGCTTCGCCGAGTTCGTCGAATTGCTTGACACCCTGCTCACCCAGAGCCGGACGACCTGGACCGGGACGCACTACTCCGCAGTCGAAGCGAGGATAATCCCAGGTTGCCTACAGGTTCCGCGGATTCCATTTGTGGTGGCGGCCAACGGTCCTCGGGCGATGCGACTCGTGGCCCGGTACGGGCAGGGCTGGGCGACCAGCGGGAATCCGAACCGTCCCGAAGACACCGACTGGTGGGAAGCGGTGGCGGGAGTCTGTCGCCGGTTCACCGACGTGCTGACCGAGGAGGGTCGCGATCCGGCCACCGTTGCGCGCTACCTCCAGCTCGATGCCGGCCCGGTGTTCTCCCTGTCATCGGTGGAGTGCTTTCGGGATGCCCTCGGCCGCGCAGCCGAATTGGGGTTCACCGACGTCGTGACGCACTGGCCACGAGCCGACGGTCCATATGCCGGCTCGGAGCAGACGCTGGAGCGAATCGCCGTCGAGGTCCTAGCCAGCACGAAACCCCGCGATCATGGGGCCGTGACCACATTTCAGGCCGAATAGTGGTCACAGCTCCATGATCGCGGGTGAAGTATCGGTGCGGTCGCCGGCGAGCGCGAAGCGGCCGTCGGTGAGCCGCTCGACCAAGCCGTCGCGCAGCAGGGACTCCAACGCTCGGTTCCGTTGCGCGCCATCGGCCCAGGCTCGGTCCAGGTCGGCGATTCCAACTGACTCCGACGTGGCGCGCAGAACGTCGAGAAGCAGCCCGCGTACCTGACGATCGGTGCCCTCGAACCGCTGCGGCCTACGCTTGGGTCCGGCATGCAGCGGCGCTCCGGCCAGCTGCCAGGTACAGGCCGGCCGGATCGGGCAGGCCGGACAATGCGGTGCGGCCGCCGTACACACCAGCGCTCCCAACTCCATCACCGCCACCGAGAACAACGCGGCTCGGGCCGGGTCCGCAGGCAACAGCGACTGCATCCTTGCCCGGTCGGCGGCGGTCACGCTCGGGCCGGCCTGCGCCCGACCGTGTACGGCACGGGCCATCACTCGTACGACGTTGGTGTCCACCACCGGCGTACGAGCGCCGAAGGCGAATGCGGCGATCGCACGTGCGGTGTACGGGCCGATCCCCGGTAGCGATTCCAGGTCGTCGACGGCCGACGGCACTGTGCCGGCGAAGCGGGCGACGATGTGCTGGGCTGCTGCGTGCAGCTGCAGCGCGCGACGGGGATAGCCGAGCTTGCCCCAAGCACGTACCGCCTCGGCCGGCGAATCGTCTGCCAGCGCGGCGGGACTCGGCCAGCGCCCCATCCATTCGGTCCACATCGGCAGCACGCGGGCCACCGGAGTCTGTTGCAGCATCACCTCGCTGATCAGGATCGCCCACGCCGACACGCCACTGTGGCGCCACGGGAGGTCGCGCGCCGCGGCGGCGTACCAGTCCAGGAGGATCTGAGGTTGCAGCGCCCCGACGGGGGCGTACTGCGTTGCCGTTGTGGGCTCTTGGTGAGTCGGGGTCGCTGGCGAAGTGGCCGTCATCACCCGAACACTCTCGCATGACCACGGCGTGGGAGAGCCCGGCTCGGCGCCACCGCGGATACCGTCGCAAGATGCTCAACCCGATCGGCCGGTTGCCCTCCCAGGTCTATTGGCGACGGCGTGTCCTGTTGATTGGTCTGGTGCTGATCGTCAGCTTCGGCGTGGGGTGGGTCTTCGTCGGGGGCGCTTCCGGTGACCCGGATGGGACGCAGACAGCCGGATCGACTGTGAGCACAGCACAGCCGCCGCTGGACGAGCAAGCCGTTCCCGGCCTGGAGCAGGTCCTGCCCAGCCTCGTTCCCCCAGCACCGGCTGCCTCGGGTACGCCGGCCGCAGGCTCGACCCCGCCAGCCGGATCTGCCCCGTCGCCGACTCCCGCGCCGGCACCGGCACCGACACCGACGCCGGCACCGGTCGAGCCGGCACCTTGTCCGGACGAGGCAATCGGGCTGACCGTGGGGTCGGAGTTCCCTGAGTACGCCGCCGGTAGCAAGCCGCTGCTCGGCCTGAATGTCACCAATCTCGGCGCCGTACCGTGCCTTCGCGATCTCGACCTGGCACTGCAGGTCTGGGGCCTGTTCGCCGCTGACGGGACTCGGCTGTGGGGCAGCAGCGACTGCTATCCCGAACCGTCGGTGCCGAATGTGGCGCTGCTGCAGCCAGGCCAGGTCGCGACGTTCACCGTCATCTGGTCGGGTCTGAGCAGCGAGCCGACCTGCACGGTCGACCGGCAAGTGCTCAGCCCGGGCACGTACATCCTGCGGGGCTATCTGGGGGGCCTGCTCAGCCCCGACGTTCCACTCGTCCTCAC
>JALZIL010000372.1 GCA_030860305.1 Actinomycetota bacterium | reverse complement strand
CAGCGATCCCGTCGGGCGAGAAATCCGGCAGCCGGTCATCATCGGGCGCGGTCCCGAGCATGGTGCCCAGGATGGGATTCAGGTGCGCCATCGTCTCGACGTACCGGTCGGCGATCTGCCGCGGGGTGCCGACAGCGGGGGCGGTGTCATCGTCAGGTCGGGTCGGATTCATTGCCCCATCTTCGTCCCAGCCGTCCTCCGGCCACAGGGGTCAGTCCCGACCGCGTCTATCCGGTTGGGCCTGACCCGCTGGTTGGTGCCTGGGGACAGGCCCGTCGCTCAGTGCATCGGTCAGAGCGTCCTGCAGGGAGTACGTGGATCCGGTCGCCACGTTGGCCGCCCAGGTGTCGGCGTCCGGACGGTCACGGACTTTGCTGATCGAAACTTCGAGCATGGCTATATCGGGGGCGGCCATCGGCAGCTCTGCGGACTCGCGCAACGCGGTGGTGGCACCGAGCAATCTGGCCGCCCTGATGGCCTCATCCGATTCGGCGAAGACCACCCAGAACGCCTCGATGACATTGATGCTCAGCTCCAGATCGCCAAGGGCGATTGCGGCCACGGCGTGCTCTCGCAACGTGTCGTGAGCTTCGGCGATCTGGCCGGCGCGGACCATCGCCGTGGCCAGGTTGTTGTGGTCGTGGGCGACTCCCCAGGTGTCGCCCAGCCGCTGGTCGATCTCCAACGTCTCCTGTAGCAGTTCGACGGCCCGGTCGGCGCGGTTCTCGTCGACCTCGAGGATGGCCAGGTTGGACAGTGCAGCCGCGCGCCGCGCGTCATCACCGACGGTACGTGCGGTGGCGATGCTGTCTTCGAAGAGGCTGCGTGCTGTACCGGCCTCACCCAGCGCACGATAGGCGCAGGCCAAGCTGTTCAACTCCATGGCGACCTTGGCGGGATCACCCTCCCGGCGCCAGAACTCCAGGCATCGGAGCAGTGTGTCCCGGCTTTGCGAGTGGTCCCCGTGTTGCTGCAGCACCACGCCGAGCCCGTGCAGGGTCGTCATCAGTTCGCGGCTCTCTCGCCCCGCCGCGGCCTCGACCCCGCGGGACAGCCACCGACGTCCCTCGTTGTGATAGCCGCAGGCGTACCAGAACCAGCTCAGTTCCTGGCACAGGCGCAGCCCAATGTCTATCTGCTCCTCGGACGGTGGATCGGCCTCGGTGCCGAGCGCCCACCCGAGTGCCGCACGCAGATTGTCCAGCTCGATCTCGATCCGATCCTTCGTGCCCAGGAACCGACTGCTGTGCAGCTGCGGGCCGAGCGCTTCGAGCACGGCATAATAGTGCTCGGCGTGTCGCCGTCGCGCCTCGTGCAGCTCACCGGCCTCGACCAGTCGTTCGCGCGCGAAGCCGGCGATGGTCTGCAGGAGATGAAATCGGGGCTCACCGTCGGTGTCGTCGCCCAACTTTCCCAAGCTGACATCCACCAGGTCCGACAGCAGCTCGAGCGGGTCGTCCCCCGCTCCGATCACGGCCGCGCAAGCCTGGAGATCAGCTCCGCCTGCGAAGACTCCGAGCTGCCGGAAAACGGCCTGCTGATCTGTCGACAGCAAGCCGTAGCTCCAGGCGATGGCGCTGCGCAGGGTCTGCTGACGAGCGGGCCGGCCAGGGCGATGGGCCCGAGATTGCACGCTGCCGTCCAGTCGGGCGAGCAACGCCCTCGGTCCGATCAGCCTGATTCGGGCGGCAGCCAGCTCTATGGCCAGCGGTAGCCCGTCCAGGCGGCGACAGATCTCGTCGATGTCCGCGCGGTTGTCCGGGGTCAGCGAGAAGCCCGGGCGGACCATCCGAGCCCGTTGCAGGAAGAGTTGGACCGCGCCCGATTCCTGGCGGTTTCCGTCGAAACCGCCAGCAGCATGAGACATCGCCCCGGCGCCCTTGCCGCCCTCGGCCATCGCCCCGGCGCCGCCCTCGGCTGCGGGAAGCGTCAGCGGCGGCACCGGATGCTCGTACTCCTGCGGCAGGTGCAAGGGCCGGCGCGAGGTAGCCAGCACGACCACATGTGGCGCTGCCGCGAGGAGCTCGGCCACCACCTCAGTCGCGCCGGTCACCTGCTCCAGATTGTCCAGGACCAGCAGTGCCCTACGAGTGGCCAGATGGTCCAGCAGGCTCCACCGAGCCGGGCCGTCGCCACCGGTTCCGAGCCCTTCGGCGATGGAGGTCCACATCACCTCGACCGACCTGACCTCCTCGAGCGCTACGAAGTAGATGCCGTCCGGGAAATCGTCTTGCAACATCGAGGCCGCGGCGATTGCCAACCTGGTCTTGCCGCACCCCCCGGCACCGCTCAGCGTCACCAGCCTGACGTCCTTGGTGGTGATCAGCGCCCGCAGCGCCACGAGCTCGGCGTCGCGACCGACGATCGGAGTTGCGGGAAGGGGCAAGGTCGCCTTGGAGCCCAGGCTCTTCGGCGGTGGGAACCGCCGCGGCAGGTCATCGGCGGCGAGCTGGTACAGGTGCTCGGCCTCCGGAATGTCCTTGAGCCGATGCCAGCCCAGGTCCACAAAGGACACCGGCTGGGCGGTTACCAGCCGATAGGTCGGCTCGGAGACGAGCACTTGCCCCCCGTGCGCGCATGCAGCGACACGTGCAGCCCGGTGCACATCCATACCCAGGTATCCGTCTTCGTGCCGGACCGGCTCACCGGTGTGCAGCCCCATGCGGACGCCGACTCGGACACCGTCCGGCCACGGGTGGGCAGTCAGACCCCGCTGAGCTTGGTAGGCAGCCTTCACCGCATCGGCAACCGACCGGAACACCACGAAGAAGCTGTCTCCCTCTGTGCCCATCTCGTGCCCGTGATGGCGAGTGAACGCCGTCCGCATGATCTTGCGTTGCGCGGACAGGACCTCGCCGTACCGGTCACCGAGCCGGTTCAGCAGAAGAGTCGACCCTTCGATATCGCTGAACAGCAGCGTCAGCGTCCCGGTTGGAAGATCGGTCACGAACCCGCCGGTCCCTCCCTGCTCGCAGCCCGAGATTGCGCGATGACTCGGGCTACTGCGGCGATGCCTGGTCGGGCATGGCGCCCAGGGTCGCCTGCAGGTAGGCGAGGTTGGCCGTCACGATCGACCGCAGCTGGGACTGGTCGACCGGGTCGCGGCCACGGTGCCGCGTCTTCATGATGCCTTCCTCCACCAGAATTCGAGTGACCTCGAAGGCCTTGCTCGTCGCCACGACGATTCCGCCCTCTCCGTCCTGGCCCCCGACCTCGTCCTGGACCCGGTCGATCTCGGCTCGCAACTGGACCATCTCGTCGAGGTCGGCGCTGGTGTCGGCGTAGATGCCGGCGATCAGGTCGTGAGTGTTCTTGCCGCTCATCGCTCCCCCTTCTCTCGGGTGCAGCGAGTGTGCCAGCGGCGCAGTCCGACGGGAATAGCTGAGCGTTCACCCAGGACGGTCGCTGGTCGGATTCGCGGCCTCGAGCGCGATCAGGACTGGTTACGGAGATATCGGCCGAAATGCGGGACGGTGAAGGCGATCCGCCCACGTTGGGCGGAGTAGATCAGGCCCTTCTTGATCAGCGCGTCCCGGGCCGGAGACAGGCTTGCGGGCTTACGGCCGAGAGTCTTGGCCACGTCCGCGGTGGAGGATCCCGTGGTGGAGGTCTCTGTGGCGGGTTCCTCGAGGACAGCATCGGCCATGGCGCGCAAGTACTCCCGCTCGGCCGGCGTTGCCCGCTCGTACCGGGATCCGAAGAATCCGACGGCGAGTTCGGCCTCGGCGATCGGGCGAGCAAGCCCGACATCGGCGGCGGTGATCGGGGATGTGCTGGCGACGTCCCAGGTGACCTTGCCGTAGGCCTGCACGAAGTACGGATAACCGTCGGCCGCGGCGTAGAGGGCATCGAGCGCGGCCGGCTCGAAGTCGACGCCTTCCCGGTCGGCCGGCGCGCGCAGAGCCAGGTCCGCGGCCGTACGGTCCAGGCGGTCGATCCTCGAGAAGCGGAACAGCCGCTCGGAATAGCTCTTGGCCGCAGACAGGACGGCTGGTACGTGCGGCAGCCCGGCTCCGACGACGATCAGCGGGGCACCCTGTTGGGCCAGCTCATGGCAGGCCGCGCACAGAGCTGATACGTCGTCAGGACCCAGGTCGTGCACCTCGTCCACGAACAACGCGATGCCCGAACCCACGTCGCCGGCCACTTCGGCTGCATCGGTGAGCAGCTCCACCAAGTCGATCTCCAGATCGCCGGAGTCGGCCCGGCCGACGGCCGCCGGCCCGTCGATGCCCGGCACCCAGCGATCCCGCATCGACCTGCCCGGCGGCTGACGGGAGGCAAAGGCCTTCAGCACCGCGAGGACGCGCTCGACCCGGTCGGGTGCTCGGTGGCCTGGCGCGAGTTCGCGTACGGCGAGGTGGAGGGCGCCAGCCAGCGGGCGGCGGATGTCCTGGTCAGGGCGGGCCTCCCACTTCCCGCTCCCGAACCCGCGGACGATGGCTGCCGAGCGCAGCTGGTTGAGCAGCACCGTCTTGCCGACCCCGCGCAGGCCGGTCAGCATCAGCGACCGTTCCGGACGTCGGGCGCTGACCCGCTCGAGCAACACGTCGAAGGCGGCCAGCTCGGCGTCCCGGCCGGCCAGTTCCGGTGGGCGTTGGCCAGCCCCGGGAGCGTACGGATTACGGACCGGATCCATGTCGAGGACTCTATTCGCCTATCTAGCAAGAAACCTAGATTTCGGTAGAAAACCCCATCGACGTGCCGCGTTCCTTGGAGTGAAGGACCCCTTGTGCCAATAGGTTCGCTACAAGGCGTCCTTCACTCCAGTCGATGACCCCTGGATGGCGTGTTCGGCGGGCGTACGGACAGGATCGGGGCATGACTGATCCGCGTGCTGGGCAACCCGCGCAGCCCGGTGACCTGGTCGATGTCGCACACCTGGTCACCCGGTATTTCACCGAGACACCCGATCCCGAGGACCCGCAACAACAAGTTGCCTTCGGCACCTCGGGTCATCGCGGGTCGAGCCTGCTGACCTCGTTCAACGAGGCGCACATCCTGGCCACGACCCAGGCCATCTGCGAGTACCGAGGAGCGCAAGGGTACGACGGACCGCTGTTCCTCGGCCGGGACACCCATGCGCTGTCCGAGCCGGCATGGGTCAGCGCACTCGAGGTTCTGGTGGCCAACGACGTGACCGTACTCATCGACTCGGCGGACCGTTACACGCCGACGCCCGCTGTCTCGCACGCCATCCTGCGGGCAAACCGAAGCCGCACGACAGGTGCCGGGCTGGCCGACGGCATCGTCGTGACCCCCTCGCACAATCCGCCAGGCGATGGGGGCTTCAAGTACAACCCGCCACATGGTGGGCCGGCCGACACCGACGCGACGACCTGGATCGCGGGCCGTGCCAACGAACTCCTACGGGCCGAACTAGCTGGGGTACGGCGCATCTCGTTCGTCCGGGCCTGGGCGGCGGCAACGCCGTACGACTTCATGTTGTCCTATGTGGACGATCTGCCGAACGTGCTGGATCTCGATGCCGTACGAGCCGCGGGCCTTCGCGTCGGCGCCGACCCGCTGGGCGGCGCGAGCGTTGACTACTGGGCCGCGATCGCCGAACGGCACGCCCTGGACCTCACCGTGGTCAACCCGCTGGTGGACCCGACGTGGCGGTTCATGACGCTGGACTGGGACGGCAAGATCCGGATGGACTGCTCGTCACCGGCCGCCATGGCCTCGCTGATCGGTCGACGCGCCG
>JALZIL010000335.1 GCA_030860305.1 Actinomycetota bacterium | reverse complement strand
AGCCCCTTCAGTCTGTCCGCAGCCATTGGTTGTGAGTGTTACCGCGTGTACGTCGGCAATCGGGCGTGAGAGGAGCAGGGAATGAGTTCGCCGCGCAGTGGAGGCAGCCCGGATCGGAGCGGAGCGCCGAAGCGCCGATCCGGTGGTTCAGCCCAGGGCCGATCCACCGCGCGAGACGCGAGCAGCCACGGCAAGGCGCGGGGTCGAGCCAGTACCTCGGGCCGCGGGGAGGCGCGGGTCTCCCGGCAGGAGCCGGGCGCCTCTCGCTGGTCTGCTTCTGGCACGTCCGGGCACCGGTCAGGTGGCGGGCAGTCCGCGACTTCCGGTCGACCCACGAATTCCGGGCGCTCATCTGCCTCCGGCTCTGGGCGACCCTCGACCTCGGGACGGACGGGTTCGTCCGCAGGTCGCGAGGGGTCACCGGCCCGTCAAGCCAGTTCATCGGCTCGGTCTCGAACTGCGGCTTCCAGCCGTGGCGAAGCCGGCTCCGCACGTTCCGGCTCAAGCGGACACGCCGCAGATCGCCGCGACCGATCGAACTCCAGGTCGGCCGCCCCGGGGAGTGCTGGCTCGGGGGCTGGTGGCTCGGCCTCCCGGAGCGGGGCCACCCGGCAGGGTGCAGCCGGACGTGGCTCCGGGGACCGCTCGCCGAGCGGTGCCGTCCCTCGCGGTGCAGCCCCGCGCGGTTCATCCACACGTGGTTCATCCCCACGTGATTCATCCCCGCGCGGTGCAGCACGTGTCGGTGGCTCCTACAGTTCCCGAGGACGGGCGGAGCCGCCGACGACCGGCTCTGCTCCCCGAGCAGGTCAACGGGACAGCCAGCGATCCGACCGGCGCTCGGAGACTCCCAAGGCGGCCGCAGATCCTGGCCCGCCGATCCCTGACTGGGCGCAACCGAACTTGCTCGAGGACGCGGTACGCGACGAGCTTTCTTCGTTGGCGCACGCGAATGCCACGGCCGTGGCCGGCCACCTGGTGGCTACTGGTGAACTCCTTGATGAGGATCCGCAGTTGGCGCTGGCCCATGCTCGTGCCGCTCGCGCCAGTGCGTCACGGCTGGCCTGTGTCCGGGAGGCAGTAGGTGTGGCCGCCTATCATGCTGGCGAGTATGCCGAGGCATCGCGCGAGCTTCGCGCCTACCGGCGACTGTCCGGACGTTCGGACTATCTAGCGGTGCTGGCCGACTGCGAGCGGGCAGCCGGTCGCCCCGACGCTGCATTGCGGCTGCTTGCCGAGGCTCCACGAACCCATCCTGGGCACTCCGAGTGGGTCGAACAGCACATCGTCGAGGCCGGTGCCCGACGTGACCTGGGTGAGGTCGGCGGCGCCATCCTGGTCCTGCGCGACGCACTGGCGGCGATTGGGAAGGGTGCGGGCGCCGGAGTCGACGCCGGTGACCTGATTCGGCTGCGCTATGCCTACGCCGACAGCCTGCAGGCGGCTGGTCGGACCGAGCAGGCCTTCCTCGAGTTCGCTGCAATCGCCGCGTCCGACGACAGCGGTATGACCGACGCGGCCGAGCGTGCAGCTGACTCGCCGATGGCCGGCGAGGATGAAGGCGGGGCAGCGCCGAATCCGGTGCAACCATGAGGGTTCTGCTGACCGGCGCGGCCGGTTTCATCGGCTCGCACATTGCCCAGGCGCTCTCGCGGTCTGACCACGACGTCGTTGCCATGGACTGCTACCTGCCTGCCGCTCATGGTCAAGAATCAGCAGCCATCGAGCAGCCGGCTACCGACGGACTCGTCATCGAACGCGTGGATGTCCGCGACTCCGAAGGTGTCCTGAGACTGCTGACCGGCGTCGATCTTGTGTGTCACCAAGCCGCCATGGTCGGCAACGGTGTTGATGCCGCAGACCTCCCGGAGTACGTGACGCACAACGACTTCGGCACGGCGGTACTCCTCGCGGCCATGCATGAGGCGCGGGTCTCCCGGCTGGTGCTGGCCAGCTCGATGGTGGTGTACGGCGAAGGCGCCTACACCTGTTCCGAGCATGGCCCGGTCGAACCGCCTGCCCGTACCCGAAGCGATCTTGACGCCGGGAATTTCGAGCCCCGCTGCCAGCATTGCTCGCGCCCGCTGTCCTGGGCCTCGGTGTCCGAGGACGCGCCGATCGCGCCGCGCAGCATCTACGCCGCGACCAAGGTGGCCCAGGAACACCTCGCCCACGCCTGGGCGATCCAGACCGGTGGGCGGGTGCTGGCGCTGCGCTATCACAACGTGTACGGGCCGCGGATGCCGCGCGACACCCCCTATGCCGGAGTGGCGGCGATCTTCCGGTCCGCACTGGAGAACGGTCAGGCGCCGGCAGTCTTCGAGGACGGCGGCCAGACCCGGGACTTCGTGCACGTCGAGGACATCGCCGGCGCCAACCTGGCCGCCATCGACACGATGGACGAAGCCGTGCGCGACGGCGGCCTGCGTGCGTACAACGTGTGCTCGGGGCATCCCACCACGATCGGCAACATGGCAAGGATCCTGGCGACCGCTCACGGAGGGCCGGAGCCGACGGTCACCGGGCGATATCGATCCGCCGACGTCCGCCATGTGGTCGCCTCACCGGAGCGAGCCAGTCGCGAACTCGGCTTCACCGCCCAGGTCAGACCAGCGCAGGGAATTGCCGCATTCGCCCACGCTCCGCTACGTGGCTCGGCATCCTGATCTGGGGGTCGCCGTAGCAGCTATTGAAATACCATCGCCGATCTGACCATGCAATGCTGAATCGACAGATTGGGGATCATCATGCGACCAACCCGACTCGCTGGCGCGACAGCCGCGTTCGGCTTGGGGGGCGCCGGGGCGCTGCACGCGATTTGGACGTTCTCCCCATGGCCGTTGGCCAGCCGCGGCGACTTCGCCCGCAAGGTCGTAGGGGTCGCCGAGGCGGACCTGCCCACAGCGGGACTGACGGCTACGGTGGCCGCAGCTCTCGGGTCGGCGGCCTACTTGGTCGCCGCCCAGGCCCGCCTCGTGCCTCAGATTGGGCCGCGCCGCCTGACGCGCCTAGGTGTGCGGGTCACCGCAGGCCTGCTGCTGGTGCGTGGCGCGGCCGGCATGGTTTCCTCTGGCCGTGCCAGTCAGGCAACCGACTACACGCGCTGGGACCTGGCGCTGTACTCCCCGCTGTGCCTGGCTCTCGGCGGCCTGACGTCGTATGTCACCGCTTCCACAGGCATGGAGAAAGCCGCAGGGCGCCAAGGCCCCATGCCGGGCTAAGGCAGCCAAGGCGGTTCACCATTCGTGGCGCGAAGCGTGTGCACCCGCGAAATGAGGTTCAGTTCCCCGGGTGGTCCCGAGGAGGGCATCGCGGACCTGTCAGACGGTCTGTGCCGCCGGTAGGCGGACCTCGAAGCGGCAGCCGCCATTCTGGTTGATGACCTCGATCCGGCCGCTCTGCGCTTCCACCAGCGATCGGGCGATGGCCAGCCCCAGCCCGGCACCGGCCGGCTCGCCGCTCTGATCGGAGGTTGCGGACCGGGCGGGACCGGCGCCCCGAAAGGCCACGTCGAAGACTCGCGGCAGATCGGTGGCCGGAATCCCTCCGCAGCGGTCGTCCACCCGCAGGAACACCTCCGCACCCTCTCGGCCCGTTGCCACCACGACCGTTCCGTCGGCCGGCGTGTGTCGTACGGCGTTGGCAACGAGATTACGGACCACCCTGGCCAGTTCCTGGTCGCTGGCCAGCGCAAGGGCCGGCACCGCAGCCGGGCGGCACTCCACCCGCACCCCGCGAAGCTCGGCCGGGCCCCGAGCCCCGAGGACGACCTCGTCGACGACTTCGTCGAGCGCTACTGCCTCCAAGGTGAGGTTCAGCGCACCGGCTGTCACACGGGACAGTTCGAAGAGGTCCTCGACCATGATCGACAGGCGTTCGGTCTCCCGCCGGATCCGGCCCGCATAGTCCGCAGTTGCGGCCGGCCCGGTGACGAGTCCGTCCTCGAGTGCCTCACTCATCGCCCGTACCCCGGCCAACGGGGTCCGCAGATCGTGGCTGATCCAGGCCACCAACTCCCGACGCGAGGCCTCCACCGCGCGTTCCCGATCATGTGCCTCGCGCTCCCAGATCGTGCCCGCGGCGAGCCGGCGGCCGAGCAACACCGCGGTAGGGATGGTGACCGCTGCGGCCACCCCGCAGACGATGAGGGTGCGCCCGATCTCGGCGGTGAACATGAAGCCGCTGGTGCCCAGGATGCCGGCGAAGATTACCGCGACCGGTACCAGCGCCAGCCCGACCACATTCACGGTGATCGAACGCAGGGTCAGTCGGCGCATACCCCAGAAGGACAGGGCGGCGACCGGGATCGTGCAGGCCAGCACCAGCAGAACAATAGGGAGGGGCTCGGTCATCGTCGGTCAGGCCTTTCCGTCATAGCGGTATCCGGTGCCCCAGACCGTGGTGATCCGGGTCGGTCGTACCGGGTCGTCCTCGACTTTCCGACGGAGTCGCTTGATGTGCACGGTCACCGTCGAATGATCCCCGAAGGACCAGCCCCACACCTGATCCAGCAGTTGTTCCCGGGTGAATGCCTGGCCGGGATGGGTCATCAGGAAGGAAAGCAGATCCAGTTCGCGCGCGGTGAGCGGGACCAGCTGGCCGCGCAAGGTCGCGGTGCGCGCCGGTCCGTCGACCACGAGATCGCCGTCGGTGACCAGCGGTCCCGGTTTGGCTGACGACGAAGCCCGGCGCAGCACCGAGGCGACCCGCAGGGCGAGCTCCCGGGGACTGAACGGCTTGGTCACATAATCATCGGCCCCCACCTCGAGACCCAGCACCCGATCGGCCTCCTCGCCGAGGGCGGTCACCATGATGATCGGTACCGGACTGGTCCGGCGCAGCTCACGGCAGAGTTCGATGCCACTGATGTCGGGCAGCATCAGGTCGAGAATGATCAGGTCAGGGTCGATTTTCCTGACCACACCGACGGCCTCCGACCCGCGCGCCAGCGCAGTGACCTGGTGCCCGTCGCGTTCCAGATATCGCCGTACGACTTCCCGGACGGTTGCGTCATCCTCGACCATCAGGATGCGACGCCCTGGGGATTGGGGCACCGGGGTCACCATGAGGTGTCCATCAGCACGGCCACGGTGCCGGCGGCCGCCGCCTGGGCGCCCAGCCAACCTCGGCGCCGATCGGGTCCGATGGCCGCGGCGAGCGGGATCAGCCAGACCATGAACGGCAACCAGATCCGCTCCACCTCCGACTTCGACAACCCGCTGAGATTGGCTGCCAGGATTCCCAGTAGGGCGGCCGCCGCGAGCCAATACGAGGGCGGGATCCGCAGCGCCAGCCGCCGGCCGCGATGGATCGCCGCTCCGATCCCGGCGACAACTCCCGGGCCGACGGCGATCACCAGGATGGCAGCGTTGGCCCAGACCCAGTAGGAGTACGGCCGCCGTGCGCCGATGCCCTCGTAGTAGCGGATCACCACCGCCGCCTGGCCTTCGAACCACCAGAAGCCGGCAGCGGCGAAGGTCGCCGTGACCGCGCCGGCCCCGATCGCAGCGGGAAGAAGTGGCCATCGGGCTCGCCCCAGGATCAGGACGGCCAGCGCGACGGGGAGCAGTAGCACCAGCCCGTAGGACATGAACAGTGCTGCCCCGAGCCCGATTCCGGCGCCGAGGGCCAGGGCGATTCCGCGCACCCGGCCCCGATGTGCCAAGGCCAGCGCACCGAGGGCGATGGACCAGGCGCTGAGCGCCATGAAGATGCCGTCGGCCGAGACCGCCAGCCAGATCACTGCTGGGGTGAGGACCAGGAACGGGGCGGCCCGGCGGGCGGTGCCGGTATCGCCCAACGCACGCAGCGTCACCAGTACGGCGACGATCCCGGTCGACCCGATCAGCGTGGTGAGGACTCCGCCCCAAGCCGGTCCATCCAGACCGATCCGGTCCAGCCCGACGTAGAACAGGAACGACAACGGCGGATGGCCGGCCACTTGCGTGGTCCAGTGCTCCGGTGCGGAGTAGACGATGTTCTCGGCGAAGTTGGACAGCAACGGGCCCATGTTCGCGGCCCGGTCGACGTCGGCGAGGTACTCCGCCGGATTCTTGAGCGGCTCGACGAGGCCACCGGGCCAGCCGCGTACCAGCGCCAATCCCAGCCCCCAGAGCAGACCGGCCGCCCAGGTGACCCAGAGCAGCCGGCGCCACGACAGGACCACAGCCAGGCGCAGCCCGTAGCCGATGGTCAGACCGGCGACCGCTGCGGCGAGCAACAAGCCCGGTCCGAACGCGGGGTCGAGGGAGGCGCTCAACGGCGGAAAGCGCGAGTGCACATCGCCCCACAACGGCTCGGTCACCAACGCTGCCAGCACCAGCGAAGCGCCGATCCCCACCGCGACCCATTCCGCGCGCCGTGACCACCTGTCCAGCTGTGGCTGGCGGGTCGCAGCGGCGGTCATGGGTAAGAGCCTAGGGACCGGGCGGAAAGCGGTCGGTCCTGCGTGGGCCGTTCAGCAAATGGTCACAGCCCAAGGTCAGCCGAGCCGACGTCACCGATTGGTAAGGGCCACAGAACTCAGTGTGCGCAGCCGAACGCCCTACAGTCTTTTTGTGGTCGATGAGCGTCGGAACGAGCTGGAGCCACCCTCGGTTACCGTCATACTGCCGGCCCGCGACGAAGCTGGTGCACTCCCTGGCGTACTACAGCGGATCCCGGCCGGCTACCAGGTGATCGTGGTCGACAATGCCTCCACCGACGACACCGCGGCGGTGGCGCTGCGCCATGGTGCTCAGGTCGTCACGGAAGCCATCCCCGGGTACGGGGCCGCCGTACACGCGGGACTGCTTGCAGCCGACACCGAGATGATCTGTTTCCTCGACTCCGACGGTTCGATCGACCCGAGTCGGCTACCGGCCATGGTTGCCCTGCTCGAGGGGACGGCGGCTGGTACCGCATCGGCTGATGGGCCCGATGGTGGACGCGTCGATCTGGTCGTGGGTCGCCGTCGCGCCACCGGAAAAGGTGCCTGGCCATGGCACGCGCGGGCCGGCAATGCGGTCCTCGCGGCGCGGCTGCGCAGCC
>JALZIL010000313.1 GCA_030860305.1 Actinomycetota bacterium | reverse complement strand
AGCGGTGAGCGTTCGCGGTTGACGACGGAGCTCGTGGATCATCAATCGCCACAGTGGTCACCTGATGGGCGGATGCTGGCGATGGTGATGGCGCGGACCGACCAGCAAGGCACCCAGCTGGTGCTCTTGGACGTCGAGTCCGGCAAGATCCAGCCGATCACGTCAGCCGGAGGCATCGTTGCGGGCTGGGTGTGGTCACCGGACGGGAAGCGTCTCGTCTACGTGGGCGACCCCGACCACACTCTGCAGCCTGACTTCTTCGTCTACCGCATTGCGGACGGGCGCACCCGTCGGCTCACCGATGACCTGGGGGCCGAGCTCGATGACCAACCGGTGTGGGCAGAGGGAGAGCACGTCCTTTTCCACTCCGTCCGGCAAGGCTCCACCGGGTTGGAGCAGCTCGACGCTGAGACCGGGTCGACCGAGCTGCTCGAACAGTCGGCTTCTCGCGGTGGGCCGATCAGCGTGGGCGCCGCCGCTCGGCTGGTTGTCCAGGCGAGGAGCACGCTGACGTCGACCGCGGACATCATCCTGTTCGACCGCCAGACCACAACGACGCGCCAGCTCACCGAGCACTCCGGGATCGTTCTCGACGATCAACCGGCGGCGTTGTGGGAGAAGCTGTCGGTGCCGAACGAGGGGTTCATGATCGACGCGTGGCTGCTGAAGCCACCGGACTTCGACCCCTCGATGCGCTACCCGGTGATCCTCGACGTCCACGGCGGACCCAGCTCGTGCCACGGGCCCCGGTTCATCGACCACCAGCAGTGCTGGGCCACGCACGGGTTCCTCGTGATCTCGCCCAACCCGCGCGGTTCCACCTCGTACGGCCGCGACTTCGCAGGTCAGGTGATCCGGGACTGGGGAGGCGGGGACTTCCGCGACCTCATGGCCGTCTTGGACGCGGTTCTGGAGCGGCCGTACGCCGACCCTGGGCGGACCGGCATCTTCGGCATCAGCTACGGCGGATACCTGACGGCATGGACCATCAGTCAGACGGACCGGTTCAAGGCGGCCATCTGCGGCGAGCCGATCTTCGACCTCGAGTCCGACTACGGCACCAGCGACGTGGCCTTCAACGGGCTCGAGCGGCATGGTGGTGGGCCGCCGCACGCGGAGCCGCAGTGGTACGCCGACCACTCGCCGTCGACCTTCGCCCACCGAATCCGGACTCCCACGCTGATCTTCCACGGTGAGGCAGACGCACGCTGCCCGATCGGCCAGAGCGAGCAGATGTTCACCGCGCTGAAGAAGGCAGGGTGCGAAGTCGAGTACGTGCGCTACCCCGGCGGCTCGCACATGTTCTTCCTGGTCGGTCCGCCCGCGCACCGCAGGGACTACCTCGCGCGAACCCTCGGGTGGTTCAGCGAGCACCTGGGTGGCCCAGAGGCTCCGGCCGCCGACCGCTGAGCGTCAGAAGATGGCCAGCGGGTTGACCGGTGAACCGGTGCCCCCCTGCACCGGCAAGGGTGCTGCCACGAACAGGAACTCGTAGCGCCCCAGCTCCCGGCACGTTTGTGCCAGCTGCTCGACACGGCAGAAGTCCAGCAGCACGAGGCCCATCGCGGCGATGCCGATCTGGTGCATCGGCAAAGGGAAGCGCGTCTGCGGTGAGGTGTCGGCGCCGTCCTCAGCGGAGTCGTCGCCCCCGGGATCGACCAGCCCGAGCAGCCGGGCCGCGAGCGGCGTGACACGGTCGGGCATGTCCCCTGCGTACACCGCGACCTCCCGATCGTGCAGCCACTCGATGGCGTCGGGGCCAAGCCCGGGGGCGAACACGTTCGGCCCGAGTGCTTCCGCTCGTGCCGTCACGCCGCCGCGCACCACGGCGACATCGCCGGTGCGGACCTCGACCCTCCCATGTCGCTCCGCAACTTCGAGGTCGCGTGCCGACACTGCTTGCCCTGGTTCGAGCCAATCCAGGCCGAGCCCCGCCGGGATGTCGAGGAACACACCCCTGGACACGATTCCTCCGCGCTGCGCATAGATGGACCCGTGACTGAGACCAGTTGGCGTGATGACGTCGCGCAACCGGCGCTCGTTGTAGACCTTTCCGTCGGGGCTGGCCACGTGGCTGACGCAGTCCAGATGAGTGAGACCCTGCTGATGCATCGGCAGACCCAGGTAGTCGTCTGCGCTCACGTCACCGGGAAACATCCGATGCTCGACCTCGGCGGGTTGGCTGGGCGCCGAGTGAGGCGCGATGGGCCAGGCCAGCGAGACGACGGTCCCGGTCAGTGCCAGGCGAGCCGCATCCCGGCTGGTCGCCGCGGATATGTGGTTGAGCGTGCCGAGCTCGTCCGCTGCCCCCCAGCGACCGGCATTGCTCACCCGCTCGGACAAGGCCAGCAGCTCGTCGTCGCTCCACGCCGAGGACTCTGCGTCCACGGTGGATTGCTCCTTAGGGTCACGATGGGGAATGCGCCAGAATACAGTTCTGGGCACGAGACAGTATGTCGACGGCGGCGTACCGCAGCAAGGAGCGCGCGGTGATGGCCGGGCCACCGCTTCAGCTCGTCGCAGAGCTCGCCTTCGACGCGCACGCCGAAGTCGGCGAGGGGCCGACATGGGATCCGTTTCGCCAACAGTTGTTGTGGGTGGACATCCCGCACGGTGCCATCCACGGATTCGACCCGGTCAACGGGAATGACCACGTGCT
>JALZIL010000272.1 GCA_030860305.1 Actinomycetota bacterium | reverse complement strand
AGCCCCAGTGACAGGATGTAGAACGGAAGCGACAGCAACTTCACGACCGGCTTGATGACCGCATTGACCAGGCCGAAGATCAGCCCGATCGCCAAGAACGTGAGCACGTTCTCGCCCGTACCGCTTTCTCCACCCAGCGCGCCGATCCCGATCCCAGGAACCACCAGCGTGGCCAGCCAGATTGCGACGGCGTTCACGCCGACCTTGATCAAGAAACCCGTCATGGCGCACATGGTGGCAGAACTGGCGGGTAGGTGCCGGGATCAGCCACGTTCCCGACGTCCTAGGCTGACGAGCGTGACGCAGAGGGCAGCATCTCGATGAGTTCGCCGCCCGCACATCCTCGGCCGCCGATGGCCCCGCACCTCGATCCCTGGATAGCCGAACTGGCCCTCGATGGTCGCCGCTCGCGGGGCCGGCGGCGCGGTCGCGCGAACAACAAGCCCAGCGCCAAGGACGACCCCGTTGCGGCGTCGCTGACCGCGGTGATCGAGTCCCCCCGGCGGCTGGCCGTCATCGGTCTTAAGGGCGGTACGGGTAAGACCACGCTGGCGGTGGCGATGGCCATGACCTACGCCCGGGTTCGGCGCGAGCACATCCTGCTCTTCGACGCCGACACCCGGCACGGCTCCCTGCCGTTACGCACCGGCGTCCTGCCGGTCGCCAGCGCACATGATCTCGCGGTGACCGGGGATCCGGGCGGGGTTGACATCCTCGCCGGCTCGCTGGGCCGCTCACCCGAGGGCGTGTGGGTACTGCCGAGCGGTCGTACGGCCGCGCAGAGTGCCGAGATGGACGAGCGGGTCTATACCGGCGCGATGAATGCGGTCTACCGGCATTTTCCGATCACGATCACCGACTGCGGGGCGGGCGTGGCCACCCCGCTGATGCAGCGGGTGCTCTCCGGCGCGCACTGTCTGGTGCTGGCGACGAGCGCCACGGCCGACGGGGTTCTGACCACCGAGAGCGCGGTGGACTGGCTGCAGCGCACAGGCTTCGCCGACTTGACCAAGCGCAGCATCGTCGCGCTGACCAACGTCGTACCCAAGGGCCCTGGCTTGAGCCTGGAGGAAGCGCGTCGACGATTCGCGGCCTCGTGCGCCGCTGTCCTGGCCGTCCCGGCCGATCGCCATCTAGCGGTGGGCAGCACCCTCGATCTGGACCGGCTCGCACCGGCGACGCGGACGGCCTGCACCCAGCTTGCCGCCGCTGCACTGCGTGCCGCACTTTCGGCCTGAGCCGCCGCGCCCGCCCATCCACTAACCTGTGCTCCGTGGCAACGACACTCCGGCTGGCCCGCACCAATGCCGAGGCGCACATCTACATGGACCTGCATCCCTGCGACTGCGGGGAGGGAAACTTCGCCCGGACCAGCTCGGTGATCGAGGTCGACGGAGACCTGGCCAGCCGGTACGTCGGCGTCTGCCCCGGATGCGGTCAGCAGCGTGAGTTCGTCTTCGCCATTCCCGAGGACGTCCGGTTGCCGCCGCCGGGCTCGGTGATCTTCGGGTACGGCGACCAGTCCGAGCTGCTGGACGCCGGCGAATGGCTGTTCGTGGCCGATCGCTACGCGCGCGCCACGCCGACCAACCACACGCCGGGGACCGAGGCCGCCCGGCAGGCGCGACAGCAGGTGGCCACCGCCGCAGCTGCGATGGATGAGGTGCTTGCCTTTGTCCCCCCCGATGCTGACGCCGTAGCGTTCGAGTCGTTGCGCACCGACCGCGGCCGTGCAACCTTCGACGCCCAGCCGGGCCGCTTCTACAAGGATCGGCTCGAAGTCATCCGCGACACCTACCGGCAGATCCTGACCGAGATGGACGCCAAGAGCGCCTGAGCCCCCGTACGCGGGGTGAACGCCACTGCCTTCGTGATCTTGACGTTGTGGTGGTTTTCGACCGCGGAGTACGGCGTGTCGCCGCAATAAGGTCAAGATCACGAGTTTCTGCGGTTGTCAGCTACCGGCGGCCAGGCCGATCTTGACGTCCTCGGCGGTGAGCAGCTGAAGCTCGGCCAGGCTGGGCCGCTGCGCGAGGGTGCGCAGCCGTTGGGACTGGACCTTGCGCAACAACTCGAACAGCTTGCGCGCATCCCGGGCATTGCCGAAGTTCTCGCCGCGCTCGACTGTTGAGAAGTGGTGCAAGAGAAGAGGTTCGGCGTCCGGTGCCAGGTGATAATCACCAGCGACGATCATCCGCTTGGTGATGAGGGTGAGATCCTCACCCGAGTAGTTCTCGAACTCGATCGTCTTGACGAATCGGGAGGCAAGCCCGGGGTTGACGTCGAGGAAGTCCCGCATCTCGGTCGTGTAGCCGGCGGCGATCACCGCGATCTCGTTGCGCCAGTCCTCCATCAACTTGACGATCATGTCGATGGCTTCCTGCCCGAAGTCGGCGTTACCGGCTCCGGCCGTGCGCGACAGCGTGTAGGCCTCGTCGAGGAACACCACGCCGCCCTTGGCCTCTTCGAACACCGTCGCGGTTTTTTCGGCGGTGTGCCCGAAGTACTGGCCGACCAGGTCGCGCCGGGAGACCTCCCGCAGCGGCCCGCCCGGCAACACGCCGAGGGCGGCCAGCAGCTGACCGTAGATTCGGCCGACCGTCGTCTTACCGGTGCCGGGCGCGCCGGCGAAGATCAGGTGATTGCTCATCCCGCCGACGTTGAGGCCGGCGCTGCGCCGCCATTCCTGGACCTGGATCTCGTCGATGATCGACTTGACCTCGGCCTTGACGCCGGCCAGGCCGACCATCTCGTCCAGCTCGGCCAGTA
>JALZIL010000244.1 GCA_030860305.1 Actinomycetota bacterium | reverse complement strand
GCAGCCGACTCCACCGAACTGCCGCTCTTCCGCTACATCGGCGGCCCATCGGCCCACCTGCTGCCCGTCCCGATGTTGAACGTTCTCAACGGCGGGGCGCACGCTGACTCCAATGTGGACGTTCAGGAGTTCATGATCGCCCCGATCGGAGCAGCTACCTACGCCGAAGCCCTGCAGGTCGGCGCGGAGACCTACCACGCGCTCAAAGCTGTTCTCAAAGCGCAGGGCCTCTCCACCGGACTGGGGGACGAGGGTGGCTTTGCTCCGGACCTGCCCAGCAACCGGGCCGCGCTGGACTTGATCGCCGAAGCCGTCGAGCAGGCTGGTTATTCCCTGGGCAGCGACATCGTGCTCGCCATGGACGTCGCAGCCTCGGAGTTCCACCGAGATGGCAGCTATACCTTTGAGGGCAAGGCCACCAGTTCCGCCGAGCTGATCTCCTACTTCTCCGATCTGGTCGAGGGGTACCCGATCGTGTCGATCGAGGATCCATTGGACGAGGCTGACTGGGACGGCTGGGTCGAGCTGACCGCGGTTCTCGGCCGCCGGGTGCAGTTGGTCGGCGACGATCTGTTCGTGACCAACCCTGAGCGCCTGGCTGACGGAATCGCTCGCGGTGCGGCAAATGCCTTGCTGGTCAAGGTCAATCAGATCGGTACGTTGACGGAGACCCTCGATGCTGTGGCCTTGGCACACCGAAACGGCTACCGCTGCATGATGAGTCACCGATCAGGGGAGACCGAAGACACGACGATCGCCGACCTCGCAGTAGCCACCGATTGTGGCCAGCTCAAGACCGGAGCCCCCGCGCGCAGCGAACGCGTGGCGAAGTACAACCAGCTGTTGCGGATCGAGGAAGAGCTCGACGACGCCGCCCGGTACGCCGGCGCCGGTGCGTTCCCGCGGTACGGCAACACTTCTGGGGACCGGGTTGGCACCACCGATGCCGTCGAGCCGGATGCCGAGTCCAGGCGGGACGCTGGTGCCGATACCGATGCTGGGCAGGGCAGCGGGTCGCGTGCCTTGTCCACATCCAGAGCGCGTAAACGCTCACGCCGTTCATGAGTGCCCCCAGCGGGCCGGGAAGCCGACGTGGAGGCCGGCGCAACGGACTGACCGGGACCAGCCGCCCGGACGGCCGGCGCTCGGCACACGACCGGACCCGCGGGGGAGAGCGCTCGCGCGGTCCGGAGCGAAGCCGTGGCAGTGGCCGCGGTGCAGCCGCCGAGCTGACTCGCGCGGAGGGTCGAGGGCGCGGGCCAGGCGATAAACGCAGCACCCGAGGACCGGGGCCGACCCGGGCGACGGCCATGCCGCAGGCCGCCCAGCGCTGGACGGCGCGACTCACCGGACGAGCGATTCTGCTGGCAGCCGTCGTCGTACTACTGGTCGTCAGCCTGGCCTATCCGCTACAGCGCTACCTCGCCCAACAGGCCACCATCGATCGTCTGGCAGCCGAGAATCTCGCCGCCCAAGAACGGGTCGAAGACCTGCGAGGGCAGGTGGATCAGCTGGACGACCCGGCCTTCATCGAGACCCAGGCGCAGACCCGCTTGCAGTATGTGATGCCAGGAGACCTGCTCTACGTCATCGACGACAGCGGACAGGCCCAGGCCGTGGCCGGCCAAGGTGAGCCCGCATCCGAGCGGGGCGAGGTCGCGTGGTTCGAACGCGTGCTCGACTCCGTCGAGATCGCTGACGGCGGCGGATGAGCGAATGAGTCAACCTGCCGAAAGCCGGCAACTGTTACCGGCGCAGGCAGCCGACCGGGCGATCGTGGCCGCCCAACTCGGCCGCGAGCCGCGGGCGATGCGAGCCGTGGCCCATCGCTGTGACTGTGGTCTGCCCGACGTCGTACAGACCCAACCGCGGCTGGCCGACGGCACCCCGTTTCCGACGCTGTATTACCTGACCTGTCCGCGAGCGGTCGCCGCGGTCAGCCGGTTGGAGGCAGCGGGGGTGATGCACGAGATGACCGAACGCCTGGCCACCGACAACGACCTTCGTAGGGCCTACCGAAGCGCGCACGAGTCCTACCTGCGTGAACGCGATGCGCTCGGTGAGCTGGACACTGACGCTTCGGCCGGCGGAATGCCGGAGCGGGTGAAGTGCTTGCACGCCTTGGTCGCTCACGCGCTCGCCGTCGGACCGGGAGTCAATCCACTCGGAGACGAGGCCCTGGCCGTGATCCCACCCTGGTGGCTCAACGGTCCCTGCGTGTCGGCGGAGCAAGCAAGCAGCCCGTCAGGGGTTCCCGCACCCGCTGACCGAGACAGGAACTGATGACGCGCGTCGCCGCCATCGATTGTGGGACGAACTCGATCCGGCTTCTGATCACCGACCTCCAGGATGGCCAGGCGCCGTCAGAGGTGTTGCGGCGCATGGAGATCGTCCGCCTGGGCGCCGGTGTCGACCGGACCGGCGAGCTGGCGCCGCAGGCGATCGAACGTACCCGCGTCGCGTTGGCCTCCTTCGCCGCGCAGATAGCGGACCTCGGCGCCGAACGGGTCCGGATGGTCGCCACGAGCGCCACCCGGGATGCTCGGAATCGGGCTGCCTTCGAGGCCATGGTGACTGACCTGTTGGGTCAGCCGGCTGAGGTGATCAGTGGAGCCGAGGAGGCGGCATTGTCGTTTGCCGGCGCGACCGTCGACCTCCTCACTGTGGCCCCTCCACCGCTTGCTCCGTACCTGGTCGTCGACATCGGCGGCGGCTCGACCGAGTTCGTCCTCGGTACCTCTGGGGCGGTGACCGCTGCGATGTCGGTCGACATCGGCTGCGTACGGCTGACCGAACGGCATCTGGCCAGCGATCCGGCCACACCGGACGAGATCGGGGCCGCGGAGGCCGACATCCGAGTGGCGCTGCGCTCGGTCGCCGAATCCGTTCAGGTCGACCAGCCGCTCACCCTGATCGGCCTGGCCGGGTCGGTGACGACGGTGGCCGCCGTCGCGCTGGGGTTGCCGGCCTACGACGCCACCGCAATCCACCACAGCCGGATCCCGGTCGGTGATGTGCGTTCCACGACCGCGGGCCTGCTCACGATGACCCGCTCGCGGCGGGCGGAGATCCCGTCCATGCATCCCGGCCGGGTGGATGTGATCGGGGCCGGAGCGCTGATCTTGCGCGTGATCATGGATGCCTGGGCGATCGACGGTCTGCTGGTCAGCGAGCACGACATCTTGGACGGGATCGCTGCCTCACTGGCCGATCAAAGTCCGCCCGATCCCGGTTGAGTCCGGCTGATCGGAGCGACTCGGCAGCTGAGAGTCAGGGCCCTTCGGACTCGAGTCCCGGAGGCAGCTTGCCGGTCAGTTTCTTGTACACACCGGCCGCGCCCCAGGCCGCGACCAGCCGGCCGAAGGCAATGCCGGCCCCGGAAGCCGCGGCCCACGTCAGTGCCTCGCTCCACTTGGTGCCAGGTGCGGCCGGGTTCTTGGGCGGCGCACTCCCGCGCATACGCATCCACACCCGATCGAGCATCTTCCGTACGGCGACGCCAGCGGGGATGGCGAACGAGAATCCGAGCAGCTTCCAGAAGAACGACCCCTTGGTCCTGGCCACTGGTACTCCTTTCATAGTCGCGACCACAGCGGGCCGACGTCTAGCTCGATCATGCCTGACCGGGGCTGCCCAGGCGGCTCCGTGCGGTTTGCCTCACCCCGGGTGTCGGTTACTACGTATCTTATTGATCGACGAGCAACTGAGCCGCCACCGGCGTCTGTGAGCATCGAGCCGCGAGGGAGATCAGGATGGCCCCGCAGCGCTGACCTGGTTCCGGTCGGCGTAGGAGCCGGTGACGGCCGCACGGTTTCCTTCGGCGGGCTGATCGTCGCGGTCGCGACGGCGTCAACGACGTCCGCTCCCTCAAACGGGCGCATGTCGGCATCGCCATGCAGAGCGGCGCCAGCGTGACCCGCGACGCGGCTGATCTTGTCCTGTTATTGTTCGCGTTGCGATTCACCTGGCGCTCTCGGCTTCCCGAGTGCTTCCTCGGGCTACAGCGAACGCATTGACAGCGCGCACGGTTCACGGGTGAACGATGACTCCATGGACTTCGATCGACCCGATTACCCGGCACGATCGGCTCCGATGCGCTCTGATCTACCCAGCCTTGATCTAGCGGTCAGCGACTGTCGGGCCTGTCCGCGACTTGTCCGGTGGCGGGAAG
>JALZIL010000222.1 GCA_030860305.1 Actinomycetota bacterium | reverse complement strand
GAAGGACCCTTCCCGTGGCCCCGTTGAAGAAATGCAGGTCGTTGGGCGGGGGATCCGGTGCGAAGCCACCGGGCGCGGTGAAGAACGGGCCCTCCGACGCGACCAGGAGCTCATTTCGTGGAGCGTCCGCCCCACCGACGAGATCACCCACGCCTACGGCTGCGTACCCGAAGTTCTCCGCCTCGTGGGGAGTCGGATCGGCGATCGTGGAGATCAGGGGGTTCGGGTCGGTGGGGTTTCCGCTGAACACCCAGCCCCTCCCGCCGGTGGGCGCCCCGTCCGTGTTGTGCGCAGCAGCGGGTATGTAGGCGTCGGGCAACTCGTCCTCGCCCATGTCGCCCCCAGCGGGCTGCAGGAACTGCGAGCCGAACACCGCGAAGCCCTGGGGATCGGGCGATTGGTAGGTCCTCAACACGGCGCCGGTGACACCGTCGACCACGTGGCTGACGCCCGCGTCCTGCAAGGCGCCGCCTGGCGAGTCAAAGGGCAGGTCCGTCCGCAGCGCCCCGACCACAATGTCGGGCTTGCCGTCCGGCGCAGCGCTTACGGCACCAGCAGGGCACAGGTCGCCCGCGCCGATGCCGGGGGCCGTGCACGAGCCGACATCGCCGATCGGGGCCAAGGAGTTGGCGAAGAGCCCAGAGCCGCCCGCTGACTGCGCGTAGAGGTTCTTGAGCCGCTTGACCGTCTCGTTGCTTCCGCTGCCGTCGAGGATCTCGGCGGGGCTCGAGCCCACGATGTCCTCGCCGCGGTAGATGTAGGCCCTGCCCTGCGCTGAGCAGAACGCGTCCGCAGAAGCGCTGGCACATTCGGAATTCGGGTGGGCCGTGGATGGGTCCTCGCTGGTGGCAGAAGCTCCTACGACGAGGTCCGGCCGGCCGTCTGCGTCCATGTCGCCGATCTGAACGGCCCTGGAAACCGGTTGGCAGGGCCCGACGCTCGAGTTACCCTCGCATCCGGGCTGCCCGGCCGGGTTGACGGCGGTGCGGCCGAACCAGACTCCGCCCTTCCTCTTTCCGTCACCCAGCGCGAGGTCGGTCACGTCCTCGGGCGGCATGTCGATTCGCTTGAGCAGCGCGCGGGTCCTCCCGTCAAAGACGTAGACCCGCCCGGCATCCGTCCTGCCCTGCGCGTCCACGCCTCTGGCCCCGACCAGGATGTCCGGGATACCGTCGGGTGGACCGACCGCCCCACCGCAGAGAGGCTTATCGGGGTCGGTCGTGGGGCTGGCGCCCGGACAGCTGGCGAGATCGGTGAACTCGCCCGGTGAGCTGCCCTGGTTGGTGCCGACCTTCGAAAGCCACGGGAAGCCGAAGTTGGCCTCGTTGTCGTTGTTGGTGCCTGTGAGGCCGGTCGCGTCAGGGTCTGGATCCGGTGCGTAGATCGTGTCGATCCGCTCACCGGTCGCGCCGCTGATGACATACACCTCCCCGTCGTTGCCGGGACTCCCTGCGAGCTGGTAGGCGAGGAAGTCGTCCTTGCCGTCCCCGTTCACGTCACCGGCGCTGGCCGCCCCCGATCCAAAGCCACCCCCGACCTGGCGGTTGGGAGGGTCGACCTTCTGAACGTCATAGGAGGGCGGCAGCCCGACCTGGGCCAGGGCAGGGCCGGCCATGATGGCGGCCAGAAGTAACAGCGCTCCGACGAGCGTGCCGGTCTTCCTCGCGTTCCTCGGAGTGCAGTGACCCCACATGCAACGTCCCTCCCAGATAGCTGACCCGTCTCCCCATCGGGCGACCCAGTCGCGCAAATTACCAGCTTTGCAAGGGGCCTGCCGGGAAACTGGCGTATCAGGCGCCGCTATATGTGTAACACACTTACCCGCTGCTGTTGAAGAACGCCGGGCTGCGCGTGGCGGTCCTGGAGGCCGGCGCGGTCTGCTGCGCGACGACCGGGCATACGACGGCGAACGTCTGCGCGCAGCACGCCTCACCCACGACACGCTGAGGTCGAGCTCGGGAGCTCAGGGAGCGTCGAGGGACCAGCCCTCGACGACTCGAAAGCCGCGAGACCAGTTAGCTGCGGTCAGCTCAGTGCGTTGCGCACGTCATCGACGGGTTGAAGCTGCGGATCGCGCGCAGCACGTCGATGCAGCGCTCCGGGTTCGCGGTGCTCAACAGCGGTGTCGCGACGACGGCCGCCTCGCAGGGACCCGGGGTGCCCGAGCCGTCGCGTGGCGACATCGTGAAGGTTGAGGACCCCACGATCTGGTAGTTCTGGATCACCTGGTCGTCCAGGGCCATGTGATGACTGAGGTAGCCGCGGGCGGTGCCCCACAGCCCGGTGCCGTGGCTGACGTCCTTGGGGATCTTGTAGTGCGTGAAGACGCCGGAGTCAGGGCCGCCCCTGCGCTGGAGGTCCAGTCCGAGCAGGGCGTTCTCGTAGGCCACCAGCGCGGCCTGGGCGAACGCGTAGGCCAGGGCGCGGTTGCGCTCCAGCGCACCCCAGCGGTCGGGCGGGCGCCACTCGAGCTCGGTCTTGGGCAGCGCCGACCGGGGCATGGTCAGGCGCAGGCTGTGGCCG
>JALZIL010000190.1 GCA_030860305.1 Actinomycetota bacterium | reverse complement strand
ACCAGCACCCGATCGGCGAAGCCGGTCCGCCATGGTGCGGCCAGGCCGTCCGCACTGACCACCGCGACTGGCTCACCGCTGGTTGCCTGGGCGACGAGGTGCGCCCGATGCGGTGCCCGGTCCGCGGCCAAGATCCGTACGTCGTCGCCGGCCAACACCGCCAGCAGCGCCGCTTTGCCGCCGGGACCGGCGCACAGGTCCAGCCACCAGCCGGTCGGTTCGCCGTCGCCCATGGCCGCGCGGGCAACAGCCAGTGCCATCAGCTGGCTGCCCTCGTCCTGTACGCCGGCTCGGCGATCCCGGATCTCGGCGAAGGAGTGCGGTGAGCCGCCGCTGGGCAGCCGGACGGCGTACGGCGACCACGGTCCCGGCTCGCCGCCGACCTGGCTCACCAGATCGTCGCGGGCTATCTGCCGGGCGACGAGGTGCACGACCGGGCGTTCATTATTGGCGGCCAGTGCCGCACCGAGTTCGGCAACGTCCGGGCCCAGGGCCTCGGCGACCGCGCGCACGATCCACTCCGGATGGGCGTGCCGCAGGGAGAGCTCGGCCACGGAGAGGTCGCCGCCGGCGTCGTCTGCCGAACGAGATGCTGACGTGAGCTCGGAGATCCACCCGTCGAGATCGCGCCTGCTCACTTTGCGGAGCACCGCGTTCACCAGCCGAGCCGGGCCCTCACCAACGACCGAACCCGCGAGGTTGACCGTCGCAGCCACCGCCGCGTACGCCGGTATCCGGGTATGCAGGATCTGGTAGGCGCCCAAGCGGAGAACGTCCAGGACCGGCGGGTCGAGGTCGGCAGGCGGTCTCCGGTCCAGGCAACTGGCCAGGATCGCGTCGAGCGTGCCCTGCCAGCGGACGGTGCCGTACCCCAGTTCGGTGGCAAGCGCTGCGTCGCGCTCGTCCAGCCCGGCCTCGTCGAGCAGTCCAGGCAGGGTGAGGTTGGCGTAAGCGCCACGTTCCCGGATCGCTGCGAGCAGGTCCAAGGCGATCCGGCGCGGCGGATCAGGAGTCCGCCGCGGCGGAGTGGGCCGGCGTTGCGGTGGACGACGATTGGTGTTGCGCCCGCGTCCGGGTGGGGGCATCTCGATCAGCCCAATCGTTGACCGGGTGACGGGCGAGCACCGCGCGCCCAGTCAGCGGCCGACATCGGTCGACGGCCAGACGCTCGGATCTCGCCGAGTTCGACCGGGGTGCTGGCGGTTCCGACCAGCACCGCGTGCTTGCCGACACTGAGTTCACCGGGACCGAGCGAGGCGGAACTCTGCCCCGTCGGTGGGACCGGGCGGACCGGTCCCAGACCCAGCCGCTCGTTGTTGAGCAGCGTCCAGGCGCCCGGTGTCGGTGTGCAGCCTCGGATCCGCCGATCGATGATCGCGGCCGGGAGCCGCCAGTCAACGTGTGCGTCCTCTGTGGACAGTCGCGGAGCCAAGCTGACCCCGTCTCTCGGCTGGGGACGCGGATCCAACGCTCCGGCCTCGATCCCGTTCAGCGTCTCGACCAGCAGCCGCGCACCGGCCCGCGCCAGTCGATCGAGGAGATCACCCGCCGTGTCTCGGGGGGCAATCGGCTCGGTGAGGACGCCGTACACCGGACCGGTATCGAGGCCCGCCTCGAGCCGGAACGTGCTGGCTCCGGTCACGTCGTCACCGGCCATGATCGCGCGCTGCACCGGAGCGGCGCCGCGCCAGGCCGGAAGCAGCGAGAAATGCAGGTTGATCCAACCGTGGGCCGGGATTTCGAGGGCGTCGGTCGGGAGCAGCGCGCCGTAGGCCACTACCGGGCAGGCGTCCGGTGCCAGCGCTGCAAGAGTCTGGAGGAACTCCGGATCCTTCGGTCGTACGGGCCGCAGGACCTGGACGCCCAGTTCTTCGGCCCGGCGGGCCACAGGAGAACTTCCGGCGTGCCGACCACGCCCGCTGCGCGCGTCCGGCCGGGTCACGACCGCCAGGAGTTCGTGCTGGGAGGCAGCGATCGCATTCAGCGCAGGCAGCGCCGGCTCCGGCGTACCGGCAAAGACAAGTCTCATCCTCGGCGGCGGCGGGGAGCACGGGATGTCGTCATCGTTTGGCAGGGTACGGGCGTGCCCATCGTGGAGTGTGCTGGCCGAGGCAGCGGTTGATGGCTCGTCACCGTTGGCCGATTCGGAGGGTGACTGCCGCGGCGGGTACGTCGGCGGATCTCAGCAGGTTTCCGGCGACTGTGCCCGCCGTGGCCCAGCTACTGCGCGACGGGATGGAGCTGGGGCCGGCGACCGTGCTGGTGGGCGAGAACGGTTCAGGCAAGTCGACTCTCATAGAGGCCATCGCGCTCGCGTACGGCCTGTCCTCCGAGGGCGGCTCCACCGGTGCACGACATTCGACCCGGGTCAGCGAGTCAGAGCTGTGGCAGATGCTCACCCTGGTTCGCAATCCGGGCACCGCCCGATGGGGTTACTTTCTCCGCGCGGAGACGATGCACGGCTTCTTCAGCTATCTCGAGGACAACCCGGCCAAGAGGCAGGAGGCGGCCTTCCACGAGTTCTCGCACGGTGAATCGTTCCTCAGCTGATCCGGGACCGCTTCACCGGACCGGGGTTGTATCTGCTGGACGAGCCAGAGTCCGCGCTGTCCTTCACGGGTTGCCTGGCTTTGCTGAGCGTGCTGATCGAGCTGCTGCAGACAGGCACCGCTCAAGTCATCATGTCGACCCACTCACCGCTGTTGGCCGCCCTGCCCGGCGCCGACATCGTCGAAATCGGGAACTGGGGCATGCGCTCGACCAGCTGGTCAGAGCTTGGCCTGGTCCAGGACTGGCGCGCATTCCTCGGCGAGCCCGAGACGTTCCTGCGCCACCTGTCGGACTGATCTTCTTGACCGCGTTGCACACGACCCCGTTTTACATCAACGACCTCAGTGGACCGATCACCGATGTGGGGAGATGCAGTGCCACCAGGAACCCACGCCGGACCGACCAATGGCGGAGCTCTGGCCGAGGTACGCCGAACCCTGTGGGCAGCGGCCGACCAACTCCGAGCCAACTCCACGCTCGCCCCCAATGAGTACCGCGGCCCGGTCCTCGGGCTGATCTTCCTTGCCTACGCCGAACATCGGTTCGAGCAGATCCGGCCGGAACTGGAAGCCAAGGCCACGGCCAGGCGCAAGGTGAGCGCCGATGACTATCGGGCTCGGTCGGTGCTGTTTCTCCCCGAGGCGGCTCGGCTTTCCTCCCTGGTCGGCCTGCCCGAGGGCGACGACCTCGGGGCCGCCGTGGACGGCGCGATGAAAGCGGTCGAGACCACGAACCCGGCCCGGCCGGTGTCGTTCAGCGCGGGGACCTGCATCGCCGCCGTACAAGCGAGAGGTGGTGAAGGCCAGCGCTAAGCGGCTGCTATCGCAGTTGCACGACAAACTCGTGCTCGACTGGCGGCGCAAGGCAGCTACCACCGCGGGAGTCCGTACGACCATTCTCGATGTTCTGGACGCCGATCTGCCCAATGACCCGTACCCACCCGAGGTCTTCGACGCGAAGGTGCAAGCGATCTTCGATCACGTCGCTACCGCGTACGGCGACGACGGCAACAACGTCTACCAAGCGACCACGTAGACGCCGCATCCTACGGCGCCGGCGTGGCCACCCTCGCCCCGCCGGACCTGAGCGTGAGCGTGATTGCCGACGAGGTTCTCGAACGCATTCGCAGAGATGCCGAGTTCGCCTCGCTCGTGGCCGCAGAACTCGGTTTGCCCGGAGGTGCTGCCCTGCGCAGCATTGAGGAGATCATCGACAACGACGCGGACTACACCGTCGAGTTCAAGTCCACCGCCCGCTGGGATCTTCGAGAAAGAAAGCACAACAAGGCAATTGAGGACGCCATCGTCAAGACCGTGGCCGGCTTCCTCAACACCGGCGGGGGGACACTGCTCATCGGCATCGGTCCTGACCGGGAGGTGCTCGGTCTTGCTCCTGACTACGGCTTGGTGAGGCCGGGCAACGGCGACGGCTTCGTCAACTGGCTCACCACTCACTTGATCAACGCCCTCGGCCACACCCCGGTGACCCGAACCCGAGCCCGCATCTCCGTTCACCAGGGGC
>JALZIL010000164.1 GCA_030860305.1 Actinomycetota bacterium | reverse complement strand
AGCTGCGGGCGAGCAAGATCATGCAGGACCGGGCCCGGGACAACGACAAGATCAAGTGGAAGCTCGGTACGACGGTGAGCGAGGTCCACGGCCAGGACAAGGTCGAAGCGGTCGAATTGACCACCCTCGACAGCGGCGCGAAGGAGCGGCTGGACGTCACTGGCCTGTTCGTCGCGATCGGGCACGACCCGCGCAGCGAACTGTTCGCCGGCCAGCTCAAGCTCGACGACGCCGGGTACGTGGTCGTGGACCACCCGACCACCCGGACCAATCTCGATGGTGTGTTCGCCTGCGGCGATGTCGTAGACCACATCTATCGTCAGGCGATCACCGCGGCCGGCACCGGCTGCGCCGCGGCGATCGACGCCGAACGCTGGCTGGCCGACATCCCGATCGAAGCCGAACACCCCTGACCCGTACGAACCACCGTCCCGTACAAACCACCGTTCTGTACGAACCACCATCCCGACCGTACGACCGTCCGCACCGTACGACGACCCGGAACCGACTAGAGGAGATCCCCATGGAGAGCAACACGAAGACCGGCAACACCAAGATCGTCACCGACGACAGCTTCGACGCCGACGTACTGGGCTCCAGCAAGCCGGTACTCGTCGACTTCTGGGCCGAGTGGTGCACGCCGTGCAAGATGATCGCACCGGTTCTTGAAGAGATCGCCGCAACACACAGCGAGAAGCTGACCATCGCCAAGCTGAACATCGACGAGAACCCGAAGACCGCCCGCGACTACAACGTCATGTCCATACCGACGATGACCGTGTACGTCGACGGCAAGCCGGTGAAGTCCATCATCGGCGCCAAGCCCAAGTCGGCCATTCTGGCCGAGCTCGCCGACTACCTGTAAGCCGGCAGCGCCGCCCGTACGGGGCTTCACACCAGCCCGAATGTCGGCCTCGAGCCTACGAAAGGGCCGATCCGGCGCGCCTGCCGGATCGGTCTTTTCCGCATCCATGACCAGATCAATTCCAGCTGCCAGAATGACGCGGTGAGTCGACCCCAGCCGGACAGCACCGAGTCGGTGCTGCAGCGCGGAGACACCGGCGCCGGAGTGGCCGACGTCCGGGAGATCCTCACCCAACTCGGCTTGCTCCGCGAACCCGGCCATCGCGCGCCCACCGATGTCGACAGCGCGGAGTACGACGATGCCGTAGAACTCGCCGTACGGCATTTCCAGCAGGTACGTGGACTGTCGGTCGACGGCATCGTCGGCCGGGAGACCTATGACGCGATGACCTCGGCGCGCTGGCGGTTCGGGGACCGGCTGCTGCAGCACTCGGTCAACCGGCCGCTGCACGGCGACGACGTGATGACCCTGCAGGAACGGCTGATCGGGCTGGGGTACGACGCCGGCAAGCCGGATGCGATCTTCGGGGTGGCCACGGCGCGGGCGCTGCGCAGCTTCCAGGCCGACTACGGGCTGATCGCGGACGGCACCTGCGGCCCGGCGACCATCCGCGCCCTGCACCAGCTCAGCCGGGGAGTCAGCGGTGGACGCCCTCAGCTGCTGCGGCAGGAAGCTGCCCTGGTCACCTCGGGACCGCACCTGTTCGGCAAGCGCGTGGTCATCGATCCTGGGCACGGCGGTCCGGACAAGGGCCACGTGCTCGGGGAGACCACGGAATCCGATCTCACCTGGGACATCGCCTCCCGGATCGAGGGTCAGTTGGCCGCGGCCGGCGGTACGGCCTATCTGACCCGCGGTCGGCGCGGCAACCCGACCACGACCGAGCGGGCCGCGCTGGCCAATTCCACCGACGCTGACCTGCTGCTCACGCTGCATGTCGAGTCGCACCCCTCGCCGCATGCCCGTGGTGTCGCGACCTACTACTTCGGCACCGGTTCCGGCTCCGGTCCGGGCTCCTCGGTCGGTGAGAACCTGGCGGGAATGCTGTGCCGGGAGGTGGTCTCGAGGACCGCGTTGCTCGACTGCGGCACCCACCCCAAGTCCTGGGATCTGCTGCGGCTCACCCGGATGCCGGCGGTCCGGCTGGACTGCGGCTACCTGTCGCACCCGGTCGACCGGCGGATGCTGCTGGACGCCCGGTTCCGTAGCACGATCGCGCAGGCTGTGTTGGCCTCGATCCAGCGGCTCTACCTGCCCGAGGCCGACGATTTCGCGACCGGCGCCCTGGAAGTTCAGTCCCTGCGCCGCTGAGTTCAGCCTTGCGGTTCGGCCGCCAGCGCCGCCGCCCTTTCGGCCGGTTCGCTACTCAACCGCTGCTTTGGACGCCCCGAAAGTGGGTTGAGGAGCGAACCGGCCTAAGAACCGGCGACGCGGCGGCGGTGGGCGAGGATCAGCATGACGGCCGGAATCACGCCCAACGGGAACCCAGACGGCTCCATGATCAGCGAACAGGCGAGCACCCAGGCTGTCAGGCCGTACCCGATCGAGCCCGGAATCGGCACGTCGGCACGGATCAGCGCCAAGAGCGCGGCGGCCAGCAGGACCAGAGGTACCGCGAGACTGCCCAGCGACAGCCAGAAGGCCGCCTGGGACTGCGACTGTTCGGCCTCCCAGACCTGGGTGCCCCATAGATCTCCGCTCAGCCAGTTCCTCACGTGGCCGTAGACCAGGGCCTGAATGGTGAATCCGACCGCATGGGCGCCGCCGATCACACCGAGCAACCGCGCCGCGGTTCGCTCCAGTCGCGTACTCGAAGCGGCGCTAGGACCATTTACGAGACTTTCAGTTCCGATAACTATAGTTCCGTATAATGGCAGCCGTGCACCAGCAGCCGCAAGGGCGGGGACGCCCGCGTGACGTGACCCTTGACGCGCGGCTACTGCAGGCCGTTCGTGACCTGCTGGTGCAATCCGGCTATCCGGCCCTGACGATGGATGCCGTCGCGGTCCGGGCCCGGATCGGCAAGGGGGCAATCTACCGCCGGTACAACACAAAAGCCGAGGTGGTGATCGCCGCGCTGTTCTATGACCAGGCCGTGGTCCCGGCAGTCGACACCGGTTCGCTGGGGGGTGACCTGCTCGCCGAGGCCGAGGGCCTGCTCAGCGTCTTTCGAGCCCCGATCGCACTCGCCTCGCTGCCGTACCTGCTCGGTGAACTGGGCGACGCCGAGTTCCAGCAGAAAGCACAGCGCCGGTTCATCACCACTGACGTGGAGCGAATCCAGGGAATCCTGTCCCGCGCGCAGGAACGCAGCGAGGTGCCCGCGGGCGCCGATGCCCGGTTGACCTGTGCGGTCCTGCTCGGGGTGGCTTTCACCTGGTTGTACGTCTTCCGCTGGGACGTGCCGCCTGATCTGGCCCAGCGGTTGGCTGACTTCGTGGGCGCCGCCCTGACCGCCTGACCCACCAGGCCATCGCCCTTGTGCGCACAACGGTCACATCCGGGCTGCCGGCACCGCGCCCGCCGTGACTGGATCCGCAGTTCGTACGATGGAGAACCCCCTCGCCAGCCGTCGCCTCCATGGTGACCAGGAAGTGAGCAGCCGCCATCGACGACGTACCCGCGAGCCTGGGCTCTGCGGTGGCTCCGTCCGGGTGGACCCGGGATGAGTTGGCCGTCGAGCAGGCCTACATCACCGCTTTGTACCGGCGCGTCGACGAGTTGCGGGCCCGGGCGCGCAGCGACCTGTCCGACATACGGCTGCAACGGGTTTCCGGCCTGACCCATCAGGGTCGCTCCGAACGGGACAGCCGGGCCAGCATGCTCGAGGACCGCGTCGCCCAACTCGACGGGATCGAGGAGGGCCTGTGTTTCGGCCGGATCGACCGCACCGACGACGAGCAGTTCTACATCGGCCGGATCGGAGTGGCCAGCCCCACCTATGACCGGCTGCTGGTCGATTGGCGCGCCCCGGCCGCGCGGCCGTTCTACGCCGCCACCCCGCGGGCTCCGCAGGGCGTCGTACGGCGCCGGCACATCCGGACCCGGCAGCGCGTGGTGCTCGGCATCGAGGACGACGTACTCGACCTGAACGCCGTCAGCGCGGCCGACCAACGGCACCTGGCCGGAGAGGGGGCGCTGCTCGCGGCGCTGAACGCCGGCCGGACCGGTCACATGCGCGACATGGTCGCGACCATCCAGGCCGAGCAGGACGCGGTGATCCGCTCCGGGCTCGACGGTGTGCTCGTCGTCGAAGGCGGCCCCGGTACGGGTAAGACGGCTGTCGCCCTGCACCGGGCGGCCTATCTCCTCTATGAGCACCGACTGCAGCTGGCCTCCCGGGGTGTGCTCGTCGTCGGCCCGGGCGATGTGTTCCTGCGCTACATCGAGCGGGTGCTGCCCAGCCTCGGCGAGACCGGCGTCCTGCTGTCGACCATCTCGGGGTTGTACCGTGGCGCGCGGGTCACCGCCGAGGAGCCCGACCCGGTGGCAGCGGTCAAGGGCGACCTACGGATGGCCGACGTACTCGGGCGCGCCATCCGGCTCCACCAGACGTTGCCCGAGCAGACCATCGAAGTCCGGTACGGCAGAACGACTCTGGAGATCGAGCGCAACGAGGTCGCGCGGTGCCGCGAGCGGGCCCGCCGATCGCGCCGGCCGCACAACGGGGCCCGGGCGGTGTTCCTTCGCGAGTTGCTCAACGGCTTGGTCCGACAGGTTGCCCGAGCCTTGGACCAGGACGTTCTCGACGCGGCAGCGCGTGAGGACCTGGTCAGCGAACTGCGGGAGCATGATCGCGTTGTCGCCGCCCTAGATGCGTTCTGGCCGGTCCTGACTCCCGAGGACGTCTTGAGGACCCTGCTCACCGACCCACAGGTACGTACCCGCGCCGCCGACCGGTTCGGCCCCGCAGAGCAACACCTGTTAGGCCGCCCGGCTCAGCACGGCTGGACTGCCGCGGACATGCCGCTGCTGGACGAGCTCGCCGATCGGCTCGGCTCGATCACACCGGCTGATCCGGCCGCCGTCGCCCGGCGGTCGGAGGAGGAGGCCGAGGAGGGGTACGCCGCAGCGATGCTCGACGAACTCGACCTCATGGTTCCGGTCGATGCATCCGTGGTGGCCGCCCGATATCGGGGCACACCGACCCGGCAGACGGCGGCCGAGCGCGCCGGAAGCGACCAGGCCTGGGCCTACGGGCACGTCATCGTCGACGAGGCACAGGAGTTGTCCCCGATGGCCTGGCGGATGCTGGCCCGGCGCTGCCCGAGCCGGTCGATGACCGTCGTCGGCGACCTGGCTCAGGCCAGCGGTCCGTCCAGCCTCCGGAGCTGGGCCCAAGCGCTCGACCCCTACGCCCGCGGGCACTGGAGCCGGGTCGAACTCACCGTCAACTACCGGACGCCGACCGAGATCATGGCCGTCGCGGCGGACGTGCTGCGGGTCGCCGATCCTCAGGCCCGGGCGCCCGAGGCGATCCGCTCCGTCGGGGAGCAGCCGCTCGCCGTGCCGGTGCGGCCCGCCGACCTGGCCACCGAAGTCGCCCGGTTGGCGGCGGAACAGGCTGCAGCCTTCGCCTCGGGTGGATCGGGCGGGACCGTCGGGATCATCGTTGCGTCCGCTCAACTCCCCGACGTGGCTGCGGCGGTGAGCGAGGCGCTCCCCGAAGCCTCCACGTCCGGCCGGGCGAGCCTGGACACCCCGGCCGTCGTCCTGACCCCCAGGACGACGAAGGGGCTGGAGTTCGACACGGTGATCGTGGTGGAACCAGCGGCGATCGTGGCCGAGCGGGATCGCGGCCAGCATGACCTCTACGTCGCCCTGTCCAGGGCCACCCAACGGTTGTTCGTCGTGCACGCCGACCCGCTACCGGACGGCATGGTCACCCTTCGTACAGCGGCGTCGGACATCCAACCGTGACGGCCGTCAACACGCAGTACACGTGCGGGGGTCGCCGCGATCGGGTCTGTTACTTGTGCAGGATGAGCTCGTCCATCGGCACCTCGATGTGCGCGCCCTGGGCAGCAAGCAGGTCGGCTCCGTGGTTTGTCCCCACGCAGACCCTGCTCGGGAAATCGACACCGTGCGCCACGACGACTCCGGTGAAGTGCACGGTGTCGCCGGCACGCACCGCGTACGGCGACTCACCGCTGCCGATCAGCTGAACCCAGACCCGGTCAGCGTCAGTGATACCGACCCAGAACCCCTCGTCGGCCGGGACCGACCACACGGGCACACCGCCTCCGACCGCTGGCTGTCCCACGTACTCGGCGAGGCTGCCGCCAGCCGCTTCCGCTTCGTTCAGAGGCAGCAGGGAGGTGCCGCCCGCGGTGAGGATCCAGTCGGGTCCGGGGTTTCCCGGTGGTGCCTGCGTCGATGTGGAAGCCGGCGCCTTCGAGGCGGTCCCGAGACCAGCCGTCTCGGCGACCGTTACCCCGTCGCGGCTCGAGGCATCTGTGCAACGGTGCAATGCGAACATCACGAGGACCAGGACAACCCCCGCCACGAGCGCCCTCAGGTCGCCGTCGTACCCGTACGCAGTGTGCTTGCGGTTGCTGTTGATCGGCTCGTGACGGCCGCGGGTGCCGCGGGTGGTTGTGACCATCAGAACTCGTGGGTCGCCGCGGAGGGAGATCGGGCCGGGCTTGGGGCCATGGCGGTCTCCACTCCGAACCCCGCCCAGGACGTGCGCCAACCCGGGAGCGTGTTCGCCACCGATGGAGGGCACAACGGGGTTCTGCCGGATCTCGTGACATAGGGTAGCCATGTGGTTTCCGACACTGCAACCCCAGGCGCCTCACGAAGCACATCCGTCACCCTGCAACAGGCGCAGCAAGTCTCTTGACGAGAAGTTCGTTGTCCTCGGCCCCGTGGTGCAGGGCGCCATCCTCGTCGTACCAGGTATAAGCGATCTGGTCCCGTACGCCGGTCGGTCGGTATCCGAGCCGGTGGTAGAGCCTGGCCGGATCGGGGTTGTCTGCCGCTACGCCGAGGGAAGCCTGAGAATATCCGCGCGAGCGGATCAGGTCCTCGGCCGCGGTGATCAGCGCGGCACCGACCTCGCTACCGCGTTCCCCGGGTCGGACCTGGAGATGATGGATTTCGACACAACCGGGGTAGGCAGACCTCGCGTTCGCGCCGACGCAACCATCCCACTTCACCATGGCCGACCCCAAGGGCATCGGGCCGGCCAGGCCACGAGATAGGTCGCGGACCCGCGCTGCTGGACGGCGACGTGCGCCCCGTGCACATCGCTGCCCGGAGTCGGCCACTGCGCTCGCAACCGGACGAGGTCCTCCGCCGAGCACAACCGGATCTCTATCCCGCGAGCGTGACAGATCAGCCGCTACGCCTATGCGCGTCCCCGGCCATGCCTAGCGTGCTCGGTCACTCCACGATTGTGAGCGCGTGAGGTAGAGCGACACTGCACGCCGGGCGCTCATGATCTCGGAGATCGCCGCAGCTTCCAGCCCACCGCCGCTTTCCGGACGTTATGCGCATAAGGCCCCGATTCCGCGGGCCGAACCGGACGTTATGCGCATAACGTCCCAGCGGCGGGGCGTCCGTACACTTGCCGGGTGTCCGGCACCAGGCTCGATCCGTACTCCGACCGCTACGCCGCCCGTACCCACGGCATGACCGCGTCGGAGATCCGAGCCCTGTTCGCGGTCGTCAGCCGCCCGGAGGTTGTTTCTCTCGCCGGTGGAATGCCCGCGGTCACCGCACTTCCGCTGGATGCGGTCGGCTCCATGATCGGCGATCTGGTCAGCGGGCACGGGGCAGCGACACTGCAGTACGGCTCCGGGCAGGGTGACCCGCGGTTGCGCGAACGGATTTGCGACGTGATGGCCCTGGAAGGCATCGGGGTCGGCGACGACGCCGCGGCCTCCCCGGACAACGTCGTGGTCACCGTCGGTTCGCAGCAGGCCCTGGATCTGGTCACCCGGGTGTTCTGCGACCCCGGCGACATCGTGCTCGCCGAAGCCCCTTCCTACGTCGGCGCGCTCGGCGTCTTTCAGGCCTCGCAGGCCGAGGTACGCCACGTCGACATGGACGCCGACGGGCTGATCCCGGAGGCGCTCTGCCACGCCCTGGTGGCCCTGCGGGCAGAGGGGCGGCGGGCGAAGTTCCTCTACACCGTGCCGAACTTCCACAACCCGGCAGGCGTCACGCTGCCGGTCGAGCGGCGCGAGCAGATCCTCGCCCTTGCCGAAGAGTTCGATCTGCTCATCATCGAGGACAACCCGTACGGGCTGCTCGGTTTCGATCGAGAGCCGTTGCCCGCCTTGCGATCTCGCTCGGCCGAGCGGGTGATCTACCTCGGCTCGTTCTCGAAGACGTTCTCGCCGGGTCTGCGAGTCGGCTGGGTGTACGCCCCCGTCGCCGTACGGGAGAAGTTGGTCCTGGCCAGCGAAGCGCAGATCCTGTGCCCGCCCTCGCTCACGCAGTACGCGGTGGCCCGCTACCTCGACACCCAGCCGTGGGAGCAACAGATCAAGGTCTTCTGCGAGCTCTACCGCGAGCGGCGCGACGCCACCCTGGACTCACTCAGCGCGCTGATGCCGGACGGGGTGTCCTGGACCAAGCCGGACGGGGGTTTCTATGTCTGGCTGCAGCTGCCGAAGGGGTTGGACGCCAAGGTGATGCAGCCCCGGGCGATCGCCGCCCGCGTGGCCTACGTACCGGGGGTCGGGTTCTACGCCGACGGCTCCGGGCAACGATTCCTGCGACTGTCCTACTGCTATCCGGAGCCGAACCGGATCCGCGAGGGGGTGCGTCGCCTGGCCGGAGTCATCGAGTCCGAACTCGAACTCCGGGAGACCTTCGGCGGCATCGACCCGGCAACGCTGCACGGTGCCGATACCGGATCCCGCAAGGGCTCCGGGTCGCCGGCCATCCGCAGTGCGGCGGTCAACCCCCGAGCAGCCGGAAACACCCCCGGAGCCGACGCCCGATGAGCAACGCCGCCGAGGCTCTGCGGGCCGTTGTCCTGGCCGGGGGCTTGGCATTCGAGCGGGACGTCTCGATGCGCAGCGGCCGCCGAGTCAGCGCCGCCCTGCGCCACGCCGGACTCGACGTCGAGGTTCTCGACGCCGACGCACGGCTCCTGCCGGCCCTGGCCGAACATCCCTGCGACGCAGTGTTCATCGCGTTGCACGGGGCCTCGGGTGAGGACGGTGCGCTGCGGTCGGTGCTCGAGCTGGCGGGCATCCCGTACGTCGGCAGCAGCTCGACAGCCAGCCGGTTGGCCTGGGACAAGCCAGGCGCCAAGGCGCGGATGGCGGCCGCCGGGATCGCGACGCCGGACTGGGTTGCCCTTCCGCACTCCACTTACCGCGAGCTGGGTGCCGGTGCGGTCCTTGACCTCGTCCTGTCCCGGCTGGGGCTGCCGCTGATGCTCAAGCCCGCGCAGGGCGGGTCTGCGTTAGGAGCGGTGAAAGTCGTTACCGTACAAGAGCTTCCGGAAGCGATGATCGGCGCGTTCGCGTACGCCGACACGGTTCTGATCGAGCAGTTCACCAGCGGGACCGAGATCGCGGTGTCGGTGGTCGACCGGCTTGACGGACCGAGCGCCCTCCCCGCGGTGGAGATCGTTCCGCAGTCCGGCGTCTTCGACTATGCCGCGCGCTACACCCCGGGGATGACCGAGTACTTCACTCCGGCCCGGCTCGAGACGGCCGTCGCGACGCGAGCGGCCGAGGTCGCGCTGACCGTGCACCAGACCCTGGAGTTGTCCGGGCTGTCTCGTACCGACGCCATCGTCGCTCCGGACGGGGAGGTGTACTTCCTCGAGGTCAACGTGTCCCCCGGAATGACCGACACCTCGATGCTGCCGATGTCGGTGAGCGCCGCTGGCCTGGACCTGGGCGCCGTGCTCGCCGACCTGCTCCGCGCTGCCGCTGAGCCCCGCAAGCTCGTCCAGACCCAGAACTAGCCCCCCCGTGATCTGTGAGTGTGGTGGTTGGCGGCCCGTTTCACGGCGTGTCGCCGCAATAAGGTCAAGATCACCATTGTTGGCACCCTCTCTGACTCGGATTCAGTAGGCGTCCAGGGCCAGCTTGACGGCCAGACCCAGGCCCAGCAGGCCGACGCCGATCCGCAGCGGGGTGTCGGGGATCCGCCGCACGATCCACGGGGCGACCAGGCCACCGAGGAGGCACCCGGCGGCCAGCGGCAGCATGGACAGCCAGGCCACCGGTCCGAAGATCGCAAAGCCGATGGCGGCCAGCGTATTCGACGCACCAACGATCGTGTTCTTCAGCGCGTTCAGCCGGGGCATCGACTCCGCGATCACCGCCGCCAGCAGAGCCATGACCAGCACCCCGGCGCCGGCGCCGAAGTAGCCGCTGTACACCGCGATGACGCACAGCCCCACGGAGGTCGCCGGGTGTGCGGCATGCAACCGGTTGGCGTGCAGTCGCTGCAGCGCCGGTCGGGCCAGGAGCGCGACCGAACCCAGTGCGATCAGCCACGGCACGACGTACTCGAACACCCTCTCCGGGGTGCTGAGCAGCAGCGCGGCGCCTACGACACCGCCGGTGGCCGACAGCAGCGCGTACCGGCGTACCCGTTCGCCCTGCCCGCGCAACTCCGGTCTCGACCCGGCCATCGCGCCAACCGTGCTCAGCGTGAGGGCGACGGAGTTGGTGACGTTGGCGACCAGCGGCGGGAGTCCGGCCGCGAGCAGCAGGGGATAGGACACCAAGGAGGCCATCCCGGCGCCGGCGCCCGCGATCCCGGCAAAGATTCCCCCCACGATCAGGACGAGGACATCGACCAACGTCACTGCAGCGCACACTCGTCGGCCATCGAGGTCAGGCTAGGTCGGGGGTGCCGC
>JALZIL010000143.1 GCA_030860305.1 Actinomycetota bacterium | reverse complement strand
GCGTCAGGAACGGCTGGCCGTACCCGAACGGTTGATCCGGGCCCGGCTGGGACGCGGAAGGGTTAGCCGGCCTCGTGCGTTGCATGCCATAGACAGGCGAATCGTTCATCCCAGTCGAGGAGTACCCCCGTGCAGTTGCCACCCCTGGTCGAGCCGGCCGCCGAGCTGACCGTCGAAGAGGTTCGCCGTTACAGCCGGCACCTGATCATTCCCGATGTGGGGATGGACGGGCAGAAGCGGCTGAAGAACGCCAAGGTCCTTGCCGTCGGAGCCGGTGGGCTTGGCTCACCGACCTTGCTCTACCTAGCCGCAGCCGGGGTCGGAACGTTGGGCATCGTCGACTTCGACGTCGTCGACGAGTCCAACCTTCAGCGTCAGGTCATCCATGGCACCTCTGATGTCGGGAAGTCCAAGGCGCTGTCGGCCAAGGAGTCGATCGCCGAGATCAACCCGCTGGTCGAGGTCGTGATGCACGAGACCCGGCTGGATTCCGACAATGTGCTGGACATCTTCGCGCAATACGACCTGATCGTGGACGGCACCGACAACTTCGCCACCCGGTATCTGGTCAACGACGCCTGCGTCCTGCTGGACAAGCCCTACGTGTGGGGCTCGATCTTCCGCTTCGACGGCCAGGTGTCGGTCTTCTGGGACTCGCACGGGCCGAACTACCGCGACCTCTACCCTGTCCCGCCGCCGCCCGGCATGGTTCCGTCGTGCGCCGAGGGTGGCGTGCTCGGTGTGCTCTGCGCGACGATCGGATCGATCCAGGCAACCGAGGCGATCAAGTTGATCACCGGTATCGGGGAGACCCTGCTCGGCCGGCTGACCGTCTACGACGCGCTCGAGATGACCTTCCGTACGGTCTCCATCCGCAAGGACCCGACCGGCCAGCCGATCACCGAACTGATCGACTACGACAACTTCTGCGGTGTGGTCTCGGACGCAGCCTCCCAGGCTGCACTCGGATCGACGATCACGGTCGAGGAACTCAAGGACATGATCGACTCCGGCAAGGACTTCGAGTTGATCGACGTCCGGGAGCCCAACGAGTACGAGATCGTCTCGATCCCCGGCGCCAAGCTGATTCCCAAGGACGAGATCCTCTCCGGCTCAGCGCTGTCCCAGCTTCCGCAGAACAAGCCGATCGTGTTGCACTGCAAGTCCGGTGCACGTTCGGCCGAGGCGTTGGCCGCCGTTCAGGCAGCCGGATTCGGTGACGCCGTGCACGTACAGGGTGGGGTGCTTGCCTGGGCCAACCGGATCGACACCTCGCTGCCGACGTACTGATCCGGTCGAACACCATGCATGAGGTCGTGGAGCGCTTCCAGCGGGCGCAGGCGCTCTTCGGTGATCGTGTGGACGCCGTACCTCCCGGGTCCTGGGACGAACCGACCGACCTCCCGGCGTGGTCGGTGCGCTACCTCGTCGGCCACCTGGTCCACGAGCAGCGATGGGCGGCACCACTTCTCGCGGGCGGGACGCCATCGGAGCTGGGGCCCCAGTTCTCCGAGGACCCGCTCGGTGAGGACCCGGTCGCGGCCTGGGAGGCAGCTGCCGACGAGGCGCTTACGGCCTTTGCGGCGCCTGAAGCGCTGCAGGGCACCGTGGTCCTCTCCTACGGCGAGACACCGGCTGCTGACTACTGCGCCGAGATGACCGCTGACCTGGTCGTCCACTCCTGGGATCTGGCGCACGCCATCGGCGGTGTGGAACGTCTCGACGACAACCTCGTCGACTGGACATTGGCCTACGCCGAGGAGCATCTTGATCCGGCCGGGATGCTCGGCGTGTTCCACCCTGCGGTGGACGTCCCAGAGGATGCCGACAAGCAGACCCGGATGCTGGCCAGGTACGGCCGTAGCGTCTGAGCTCTGCCGTGGACTTCGAGGAGTTCGCCGAGTCGGTCTATGACGTCGTGGACACGATCCCGGCCGGGCGGGTGGTGACCTACGGCGACATCGCGGAGCACCTCGGGCAGGGAGGCCCGCGCCGCGTCGCGCGTGCCATGGCGATGTGTCAGGGCGCGGTGGCCTGGCACCGGGTGATTCGGTCCAACGGCGTTCCGGCC
>JALZIL010000093.1 GCA_030860305.1 Actinomycetota bacterium | reverse complement strand
TGGCACTGTGACTCGGATGACCGCGCCGCGTCGTATCAAGGCAGGTCAGCGGCGCCCGTACGACACCGAGTCGCTGCTGGCCGTCGCGGTCAGCGTCTTCAACACGCGCGGGTACGACGGGACGACGATGGAGCACCTGTCTGCCGCCGCGGGGATCGGCAAGTCGTCGATCTACCACCACGTGACGGGCAAGGCAGACCTATTGGAGAGGGCGCTGAACCGCGCCCTGACCGCGATGTCCGGCATCTTCGACGGCATCGATCCCTTGGACAGCGCCCTGGATCAGCTGGCCGGCGTTGTACGGCGATCGGTCGAGACACTGATGCGTGAGCTGCCCTACGTGACGCTCCTCCTGCGGGTACGCGGCAATTCCACCGTCGAACGCGCTGCGCTGCAACGCCGCCGGGAGTTCGATGCTCGTGTGGTCGAGTTGGTGGCGCGGGCCGAGAAGGAAGGATCGGTGACCTGTGCGCTGGACCCGCCGCTGACGACAAGGCTGATCTTCGGCTTGGTGAACTCGGTGAGCGAGTGGTACCGCCCCGAGAGCGGCATGGAAACGCCGGACATCCCGGATGCGGTGGTGGCCTTGGTCATGCACGGTCTTGCGCCGTCCCGGTCTCCCGCCGCTGCGGAGGTTCGGTGATGTTCGATCGGTTCGCAGAGTCGATGCCCGTCGAGGAACGCCGTAGCCTGCAGACCGAGCGGCTGCGCTCACAGGTGCGGCGACTCAAGGGCGTCAACGACTTCTATGCTCGCCAACTGTCCGATGTGGACGAGAACGTCTCCATCGACGACCTCGGGTCGATTCCGGCGATCGGCAAGCCGGACCTCTGGGATCAGTACCCGCTCAAGGCGATTGCCGTACCGCGTTCGGAGCTGCGTCGGATCCATGCCACCAGCGGCACCAGCGGGCGGCCGACGATCGTCGCCTACACCGAGAACGACCTCGACGTGTTCCGGCAGGTCAACGCACGGGTGCTCGCCGGAGCGGGTGCGGGGCCGGGAACAATGGTCCACAACGGGTACGGGTATGGACTGTTCACCGGTGGGCTGGGCTTGCACGGTGGCGCGGAGGCATTGGGCGCTAACGTCGTACCCATCTCTGGCGGGCAGACCACTAGACAGGTCCAGCTGATCTTGGACCTCGAACCCGAGATCCTGGTCTGCACACCGTCGTACGCGGCCACGATCGCCGATGCCCTTGCCGCCCTGGGTGTCGCGCCGCAGGACAATTCGCTGAAGGCCGGGATCTTCGGCGCGGAGCCATGGAGTGAGTCGATGCGCACCCAGCTGTCGGCGCGGCTCGGGCTGACCGCGCTGGATATCTACGGCCTGTGCGAGGTGGTCGGTCCGGGGGTCGCGTTCGAGACCGCGGAGTCCGATCACAAGCTGTACGTCAACGAGGACCACTTCTATGTCGAGTGTCTCGATCCCGAGAGCGGGAGTCAGGTTGCAGACGGCGAGGTCGGCGAACTGGTTTTCACGACGCTGACCAAGGAGGCTTTGCCGGTCCTGCGCTACCGGACCGGGGACCTGGCTGCGCTCTACCGCGAGCCGGACGGAACCGGGCGGACGCTGGTCCGGATGTCGCGGATTCTGGGCCGGCGCGACGACATGATCGTCATCCGCGGCGTGAACGTCTACCCGTCCGAGCTCGAGGCGGTGCTGCTCGGGGACGAGGGCATCGGTACGTCGTACGCGATCGTGATCGATCAACGCGCCGAGATGCCCTCGGTGCTCGTCCTGGCCGAGCCGGCGGCTGACGACCTCGGTAGCGAGCCCGCGGACGCGCTTGGCAAGGCCGTGGCGGCGGCGCTGAAGGACCGGTTGGGCGTGAGCTGCGCAGTACGTGTCGTCGGGGTGGGTCAAGTTCCGCGGATCGAGATCGGCAAGGCCGTACGCGTGCACACCTGGACCGCCGAGCACAACCCCTTCCCCGCGCTGCTGAGCTGACCCGCCGGACCCCGCCCCCTCCGAAAGGGGGCTCGGGGCGCGCGCTCGTACAGTGGGCGGAGTGACCCAGTGGCTGCGCGTGCTCCTCGGCGTGGGCCTGATCGGTGTGCTGGCCGCGATCTCGGTCAACCTGCTCGGTTTCGGCGGCGAGGGTGGCCGGCGCGACGGTGACGTCGAGGCCGACCCGCGGCCCGTACCGCCGCTGGTCATGGATGCCTATGTCAACGCTGCCGCCCGAGTCGCCGAGCAGGCTCCGAACTGTGCCGGCCTGAGTTGGCCGATCCTGGCCGGCGTCGGCGCGGTCGAGTCGGCCCACGCCGGCGGACGCACGCTGGCCGCCAACGGTGACATCACTCCGCAGGTCATCGGACCGCGACTGGACGGGTCCGGGGTCGGGGGCAACGTCACGCCGTTCCCAGATACCGACGATGGTGTTTTGGATGGCGACCTCGAGTACGACCGGGCCGTCGGCCCGATGCAGTTCCTCCCGCAGACCTGGACGCGTTGGGGCATGGACGGCAACGACGACGGTACGACCGATCCGCACAACATCTTCGACGCGACCCTCGGTGCCGCGGCCTTCCTGTGCGGCGATGCACCGGCCGATCTCAACGATCGGACCCAGCTGACCCAAGCCATCACTCGGTACAATCGTTCGGCCAGCTACGTAGCCGAGGTCCTGGCCCACGCCGACTCCTACGCCGCCAATCCCTGAACCCGCACGTTATGCGCATAACGTCCCCGAAATCGTGGCTGATCTCGCACGTTATGCGCATAACGTGCGGCCGGGCAGTCGACAGGTCTAGCTGGCTCGTACGGGATCGGGCTGTACGGGCGTAAATCCGCCGCCCTCATTGGGCACGAACGGGAGCACCGCGACAACTGCGTCGAGGGCGATCTCCCCGTAGACGTGCGGAAACCACGGTCCCGCGGGGTCCTCGTTGATCCCCGGCTCCCACCTGACCGGCACCGACAGGCGCTCTGGATCGATCTGCAGCAGTACCAAGTCGGTCCGCTCGGCATAGAGACGGTTCGCAGGCAGGTGCACAGTTCCCGGATCCGAGCAGTGCACGAACCCATCCCTGAGCAGCGCCTCGGCGACGTAACGGCCGGCCAGCCGAGCCTCCTGCCATTCCTGGTCAGTACAGATGTGAAAGAGCACAGCGCCATGATCCCTCAACCAGGTCAGGACGGCCTGGAGTCAGCTCAGGTGGTGCACTTCCTGCAGGCCGTACACCGGTGTGGGCAGGCCGACCTGGCGGGCCTTGAGTTGCAGGGCGAGGTACTGCGAGTAGTGCCGCGACTGATGCAGGTTCCCGCCATGGAACCACAGTGCCTCCTGCTGGGTCGGCTTCCACATGTTGCGCTGCTCGCCCTCCCACGGACCGGGATCCTTGGCCGTGTCCGAGCCCAATCCCCACACCTTGCCGACCTTGTCAGCGACCTCTTGGGAGATCAGATCGGCTGCCCAGCCGTTCATCGAGCCGTACCCGGTGGCGTAGACGACGAGGTCGGCCGGTAGCTCGGTGCCATCGGTCAGTACGACGGACTCGGCGGTCAGCTTCTCGACCGTCCCCGGCGCGAGTTTGATGTCCCCGTTCGCTACGAGTTCTGAGGCACCGACGTCGATGTAGTAGCCCGACCCGCGGCGCAGGTACTTCATGAACAGCCCGGATTCGTCCTCGCCGTAGTCCAGCTGAAACCCGGCCGCCGCCAGGCGCTCGTAGAAGTCGGCGTCCCGTTCCCGAATCGCGTTGTACACCGGAATCTGGAACTCGTGCAGGATCCGGTACGGCAACGACGCGAAGGTCATGTCGGCCTTGTTCGTCGTCATCCCCGAAGCGACCGCGCGCTCGGAGTAGAGGTCGCCGAGTCCGAGGTCCATCAGCGAGTCCGACCGGACGATGTGTGTGGAGGACCGCTGCACCATCGTGACGTCCGCCCCGGCCTCCCACAGGGCTGCGCAGATGTCGTGGGCGGAGTTGTTGGAGCCGATCACGACGGCTTTCTTGCCCGCGTACGCATCCGGGCCGGGGTGCTGCGAGGAGTGGTGCTGATCGCCCCTGAAATCCTCCATGCCTGCGATCGTCGGCACGTTCGGCTTTCCGGACATGCCGGTGGCCATCACCAATTGCTGTGGGCGCAAGGTGATGTCGGCGCCATCGCGCTCGACGACGACGATCCACTCACCGGAGGCCTCGTCGTACTTCGCGCTCTTGCACTCGGTGGAACTCCAGTAGGTGAGCTCCATGACCTTGGTGTACATCTCCAGCCAGTCGCCGATCTTGTCCTTCGGCGAGAAGACTGGCCAGTTCTTCGGGAAGTCGATGTAGGGCAGGTGGTCGTACCAGACCGGGTCGTGCAGGCACAGCGACTTGTATCGCTTGCGCCAGGAGTCGCCCGGCCGTTCGTTTCGCTCGACGATGATCGTTGGTACGTCGAGCTGACGCAGCCTGGCCCCCAACGCGATTCCGCCCTGTCCGCCCCCGACGATGACGACGTACGGCTGCGTGGAGTGGCCGAGTTCGGCGGCCTCCTTCTCGCGCTTCTCCAGCCAGGTCTGGCGGGCCTTGTCCGCACCGTGCTCGGCGCCCATCGGCCGGCGGTCGCTGTGCGGTTCCTCGTGACCCTTGAGTTCGTCCAGGGTGGTCAGCAACGTCCAGGCCTTGTCCCCCTTCAATCGCAGATGTCCGCGGCCCCGCCCGACCTCCGTCTCGAACTCGATCCAGGCCTCGGTCATCTCGGGCGTACCGCTCGGTTCTTCGCTGGCCGCAAAACCGCGCGGCGCGACGTGTTGGAGGGTCGCCGCGAGCATGTCCCGTACCCCGTCGGGTCCCTCGACGGTCTTGATGTTCCAGGTGAACGCGACCAGATCGCGCCAGTAGCTGTCCTGGTCGAACATCGAGGCCGCCGCTTCGGCATCGCCCGCGGTCAGCGCGCTCTCGAAGTCGGCGAGCCAAACCGCGACTCGCTTGCCGGCGTCGTCAGCGCCGGGTTGGGTCTCGGGCTCGGCGGTGGGTCGTTCGAGGGTCTCGGTCATCGCTGCACTCCTAGTGTTTACGAGCTGAGGTCCGACGCCACGATTATGCGCACGCCCGCGACCCCCCATCTTCGCGCCCTCTGCACCTCGCCGTTGTGCGCATAAGGGTCGAAATCGGTGGTGTTTCATGACCGTTATGCGCACAACGGTGGGCGTCATTGGGTGGGGAAGGGGGGCTGCCACCACCAGGGGTCGTTGCTCAGTTCGACCGAGGCGACCCATTTGACCCACCAGAAACCGCGTCGCCCGGGCGCGACCAGGCGGACCGGGGCGCCATGCCCGGCCGTGAGTTCACGGCCGTTCAGCTCGGTGGCCAGCCACAGGAAATCCACATCGCGTACCGGAAAGGTGCGGGCGTACCCGGTCGCGCTGGTGACCCGGATGCTGTGTGACCCGCGAACCCGGGCCGGATCGAGCAACTCGGCCAGAGACACCCCGCGCCAGCTCGCCTGCGCGTACCAGCCGTTCGTGCAGTCCAAGGTCGCCTCGAACTCGGTCGCGCTCGGAAGCTGCGCCAACGCGGATCGAGTCCAGGTCTGTCCGTCGACCGAGACCTGATGCTCGGCGGAGTCCAGGGCCGGTACGTCGTCGAAGAGCCAGATCGTCACCGGCATCTGCGCCGGGTCGAGTTCGTGCGAGCCGGTCTGCCGGCGGTCCGCGGCCGGAGAGCCGGTCAGCCGCCCGGCGCCCTCGACGACGAGGTAGGCCACTGCGCCGCCGGTTGCCAGCCCCGCCG
>JALZIL010000117.1 GCA_030860305.1 Actinomycetota bacterium | reverse complement strand
GCCGACCTGAGGATGGCCGTACCGTCATGAAGAGTGCCGCCGTTCAGACGCCGACGCCCTTGGCCCATGAGCACCTGGACGCGCTGCGGCGGGCCGTGATGAGGTTCGACGACTGCGTCGACATCGCGCACCGGTGGGGCGGGGAGCTGGCGTTGCTGTTGCCGACCGGCGGAAGGCTGTTGGCGGCTGGCAACGGCGGCAGCGCCGCCCAAGCACAGCACCTGACCGCCGAGCTGGTTGGCCGCTACCGGGAGGACCGCATCCCGCTGTCGGCGATCTGCCTGAGTGCCGAGACCTCCAGCCTCACCGCGATCATCAACGACTACCCGCCCGAGGAGCTCTTCGCTCGCCAGGTCCAGGCACATGGCCGGGAAGGTGACGTGCTGGTCCTGATGTCCACGAGCGGGCGCAGCCCGAATCTGCTCTCTGCGGCCGTACGCGGCCACCGGGCCGGGATGCGCGTCTGGGCGTTCACCGGTCCGGAGCCCAATCCGCTTGCCGCCCAAGCCGATGAGGTCCTCGCCGTGGATGAACCGCTGACCGCCACCGTTCAAGAGCTGCATCTGGTCGCCTTGCACATCGTGTGTGCGGCCCTCGACGCGAAGCTGTCTGCCTCGGTTGCCACCCCGACTCAGGGCGTCCTCGAGTCACATCCCGCCGCGGATGGCCGCTGGTGAGCGGGCCGCTGGTCGTTCTCGGCGACGCGCTGCTGGACATCGACCTGGTCGGCCGGGCCGATCGGCTGTGCCCGGATGGGCCTGCACCTGTGCTCGAAGACGTCACCGAGAGCGCCCGGCCGGGCGGTGCCGCTCTGGCGGCTCTGCTCGCTGCCGCGGACGGCCAGGACGTGATCCTCGTGACTCCGCTGACCGACGACGAGGCAGGAAACCGACTGCGCGGCCTGCTCGACGGCCGGGTACAGGTGCTGGCGCTGCCGGGAGGTGGCCCTACCTCGGTGAAGCGCCGGATACTGGCCGGTGGGCAGTCGGTGGCACGGCTGGACAGCGGCGGCTCCGGCTTCGGTTGCGGGCCGGTGCCGCCCGAGGTCGAGGCCGTCCTGGCGCGGGCCGGTGCGGTACTCGTCTCCGACTACGGTCGCGGGGTCAGCGCCGTACCGCAGGTTCGGGAGATCCTGGCCCGTGCCGGGCAGCGCTGCCCGCTGGTCTGGGACCCACATCCGCGTGGCGCCGCCCCGGTGCCGACCGCCCGTCTGGTCACCCCCAACCAATCCGAAGCGGCGCTGTTCGCCGGACGACTGAACAATGCCGACCGGGATCGCCCTTATGCGCATAACGGTCAAGAATCGCGCACCCCGCGTCGCCCTTATGCGCATAACGGTCGAGATGAGGGATGGCCACAGCCGCCAGTCGGATCGTCCTCGCCGGTGGCTGCGGCGGCCGGGCACGCGGACCTGCTGCTCAAAGCCTGGGGAGTCAGCGCGGTGGTCGTCACGATGGGCCCCCGTGGGGCGCTGCTGTCTTACGGGTGCGGTGCCCCGGCACTCCTGCCCGCAGCGGCCATCGGCAAGGTCGACACCTGCGGGGCCGGCGACCGATTCGCCGCCGCCGCGGCCAGCGCCTTGGGCACCGGCGCCCTGACCGCCGAGGCAGTTCAGTACGCCGTCGGTGCGGCCACCCGGTTCCTGGCCTGCGGCGGTGCAGCGACTGTCTGTGCCAGCCTGCTGGAGTGCCACGACCCCGACCCGGCCGCTGGGATCGCCACGCCGCAGACCCTGGGTTCGATCGAGACTGGCGCGGCTGTCTGTGCCGCCGTCCGCGCTCGGGACGGGATCGTGGTGGCCACCGGCGGTTGTTTCGACCTGCTGCACGCCGGACACATCGCAACGCTGCGCGACGCCCGGGAGATGGGCGACTGCCTGATCGTCTGCCTGAACTCCGACGACTCGGTCCGCCGGCAGAAGGGGCCACAGCGTCCGCTGGTACCCGAGCAGGACCGGGCCGAAGTGCTGCTGGCCCTTGAGTGTGTGGATGCCGTCGTGATCTTCGGCGAGGACACCCCCGAACAGGTGCTGGGCCGGCTGCGCCCGGACCTGTGGGTCAAAGGCGGGGACTACGTCGGAACCGACCTTCCCGAGGCCGCCGTACTCGCGCGCTGGGGCGGTCAGGCCGTGGTGCTGCCCTATCTGCCCGGTCGGTCCACCACTCGGCTCGTACAGTCCGTGGCCGCCGGCACCAAAGCTGTGGCGGGGAACGGCGCGAGCGCGGATCGGCAGGGTGCCGCGTACCGCGCTGTGTCTCAAGCCTGAACGAGGCACGGTGCCGCCTACCGCGCGAGACACTGACACACCGAGGCAGGGAGCCAACAGATGAGCATCGGAACCGTCCTGGTCACCGGCGGAGCGTCCGGCTTGGGCGCTGCGGTCGTAGCCGCGGTCACCGAAGCGGGCGGGCGGGCAGTGGTCCTCGACCGCGTCGCACCCGAGGCTGACGGGAACAACACGCCGGCCGAGCATGTGATCGTCGATCTCCTCGATCGCCGAGCCGCCGAGCAGTCCGTCCGCGAGCTGGCCGAGCGGCTGGGCGGTCTCGATGCGGTCGTCACGTGTGCGGGCATCGACTCCTGCGGCCGGCTGGAGGACGTACCCGCCGACGATTGGGATCGGGTGGTCGAGGTCAACCTGCTCGGAACAGTCGCCGTCATCCGAGCCGCCCTTCCCGCGCTGCGGGGCCGCGGCGGTCGGGTGGTCACGATCGCCTCCACGCTCGGTTTGCGCGCACTCAGCGACGCGACGGCGTACTGCGCCTCGAAGTTCGCGATCGTCGGCTTCACCCGTGCCCTGGCCGCCGAGACAGCGGGTCAGATCGGGGTCACGATGATGGTGCCGGGCGGCATGCAAACGCCGTTCTTCGACGGTCGCGACGAGCAGTACAAGCCGCCGCCGGATGCCAAGCTCAACCGGCCCGGCGACGTGGCCGCCGCGATCGTGTTCGCCCTGAGCCAGCCGCGGGGGTGCGAGATCCGCGAACTGGTCATCACTCCGTCGGTCGAGGGTTCCTGGCCCTGACCGCCAGTGTTGCGCCGCGGCTGCTGATCCTGCGAGCGCTCGGCCTCGGCGATCTGCTGACCGCCGTACCGGCCCTGCGCGCGATTCGTGCCGCCCGCCCGGATCACCACATCGTGCTGGCCACCCACCCGCGGTGGGCACCGCTGATCGAGCTCACCGATGCCGTGGACGAACTCCTGTCGCTGGCTGGTCTCGACCAGGAGCTGAGGTGGACGGGCGCCCCGCCGGAGTTGGCGGTCAACCTGCATGGCTCTGGTCCGCAGAGCCACCGGCTGCTCGCCGGGCTCGAACCCGGCGAGCTGCTGGCCTTTGGGTGCGCTGCGGCCCGGCACGACGGTCCGGAGTGGCGTCCGGACGAGCACGAGGTACGCCGCTGGTGCCGGCTGGTATCGCAGGGGTGGTCCTGCCCGGTCGACCCGGGCGACCTTCGACTGCGCCGACCGGAGGGGTTCGACGCCCAAGGTGTCGGGCTCGGCCGCGGCGGGATGCGAGGAGGCGGCATCGTGGTGCTGCATCCGGGCGCTGCCTTTCCGGCCCGCCGGTGGCCCGCTGAGCGCTTCGCCGCAGTAGCCCGCTGGGCGCAGGCTCGCGGCTTGACCGTCCGGATCACCGGCTCGGCAGAGGAGCGCGACCTGGCCGAGTGCGTGGCCGAGCAGAGTCGACTCGGACCCGAGGCGGTGCTGGCCGGACAGACCTCGGTCGATCGGCTGGCGGCGCTGATCGGCGACGCCAGACTGGTCGTCAGCGGTGACACCGGCGTCGCCCACCTTGCTTTCGCCTACGGCACCCCGTCGGTGACGTTGTACGGCCCGATCTCGCCGGCGCTCTGGGGGCCGCCGACCACCGGACCACACCTGGCGCTCTGGAACGGGGTGGCCTCGAATCAGCCCTTCGCCACCACTGCCGACCCGGGCCTGCTCTCGATCGACTCCGCTGCGGTCATCGCTGCCGCGGCGGAACTGCTCGCGTTTGGCGATGCTGGCGAACCGACCGCCGCCACGTCGAGGACTCCGACCACGGCATAGGCCAGCTCAGTCGGCGCAGAGTTGCTCGCGCAGGCGACCGAGCACCGAGTTCAGCAGCCGGGACACTTGCATCTGGCTGACCCCGATCTGATCCCCGATTTCCTTCTGCGTGCGGCCGTCCACGAAGCGCAAGCCGAGGATCAATCGATCCCGGGGTTCCAACGCGCGCAGCAACGGAGTCAAGGACTCGTTGTTCTCCACCCGCTCGTAGGCGTAGTCCGCCTCACCGATCAGCTCACCGACTGGCAGACTCGCGTCCTCTCGAGCCGGCGCATCGAGCGAGGCTGGGCGGAAGCAACCGCGTGCGCCGTGCACCTCACCGAGCTCGGGCGCGCTCAATCCCATTTCCAGGGCCGTCTCGGTCACCGTCGGAAAGCGACGAAGCTGTTGGACCATCTGGTTCTCGGTGCTGATCACCTCGCCGCGCAGCTCCTGGATCCGGCGCGGTGGGCGAACCATCCAGCCACTGTCCCGGAAATACCGCCGGATCTCGCCACGGATCGTTGGCACGGCGTAGGCCAGAAAACCGGAACTGCGATCTGGCTGGTAACGACGAACGGCCTTGACCAGGCCCATCTCCGCGACCTGCCGGAGATCCTCGGCGTCCACACCGCGTTGGTTGTATCGCGAGGCGATGCCTGCGGCAACGCGTCGGTTGAGCAAGATCACCTGGTCATGCAGCTCCCGGCGAACCGGTTCCGGGCACGGGGGGGCGGCCTGAAGAAGCAAGTCATGGCTGCGGCGCGAGATCGATTCATGTGAGTTGGGGCGCCCCATGCTGGGGGTTTCTGTGTCTGTCAAGAGGGCCAACTGCACGACGACTCCTTGGGGGAGACGAGCATCGCGAAGACGCTGCTCACCAATCGGATACCGACTACACCACAGGTCTGTGTACTTCGCAATGGTGGATGTTAACTTTGTAAGCTTGGGCGAACTGAAGCCTGAAAATGAGTAAGTTTGTCGCTCTCCTGCTCGCTCTCGCGGCCCTTCCGAGCGCATCGGCGGGCATCCCCTGATCGTGCTGGACGTACGCCCAAGGAGGTCGAGGCCGCAAGCCCGTAAGGCTACGCAAGGCCGAACGGCTAGGAGACGCAGAGCACGACGACCGTTCCGTCGTCTTCCAGCGGCTCGCTCCAACTCGCGGTCACGGCCTGCAGAATGGCCATCGCGGTGGCAGCAGCCGTCGGGGTTTGCACCGCCGCGACGGCGCGGCGGATTCCGTCGAGACCGAATTGCCCGCCGTCCTCGGTCCGCCGTTGGGTGATTCCGTCCGTCACGAGGATCAACCGCTCGTGCGACGCCAGTTGGCGCTCGGTGAGTTGGAAGGTCGGCTCATCCTCGCCGACCCCGAGCGGTGCGTGGATCGGTCCCTCGAGCTCATCGACATTGCCGTCGACATCGACGAGGTACGCGTGCGGGTGACCGCAGTTGACCCAGGTGAAGGTGCTCGCGGGGGCGCGCCAGCGGGCCACGAGCGCGGTCACGTGGAACTCGGGATTACCGAGTCGGTGCACTGTCTCGTGGGTGGCCAGCAGCGCTTGTTCGAGGTTGTGGCCGCTTCTGCGGGACGCGCGTAAGGCGCCGAGTGCTGCGGCGCCGAGCCCGGCCGCGTTCGGGCCGGTTCCCGTGGCATCAGCAATGGCCAGCCAGGCGCCGTCACGGTTCTCGACGAAGTCGAACCAGTCGCCGCCGACTTCGTAGGTCGGGAGGATGCCACCGGCGAGTTGCGCGCCGGCAATGCGGGCAATGCGTGGCGGAAACAGGTTCTGCTGAATTTCAGCGGCCGGTGTCGGAGGTTTCCGTCGCCGCGCGGCCTCGATCACGTCGGTGTACTTGTTCGCGAGTTCGAGCGCGGCGGCGCCTTGCTTGGCGATGTCCTCGAGCGGTGTCACCGGTGTCCCGATGCACAGGAGCAGGCCGGTGACTCGGCCTCGAAGCCACAAGGGCTCGGTCACGCAGCCGGGCAGCCGCTGGCGTAGCCGCGCCTGGAAGGCGGGGAGCCCCTCGGGCACGATTTCCGGACCGAGGGCAGGCGGCGCCTCGAGCTCTGCTGGGAAGTCCTCCGAGCCGGCGAGCCGAACCAGGATCGAGCCATCGATGTCGACGACATAGAGTGCGACGGCTACCCCGGCTGCCCGGCGCGCCTCGGCCACCAACTGGTCGGGCACAAGATGGGGCGGCACCTCGTCCAAGATGTGGGTCACTTCCAGTGGCAGCGGCCGTTCCCGGCCGAGCCGGCCCGGCTCCATGAACGGCGTCTCAGCTTCCCGCCCGGGCCGAGCCGGAGACAGCGCCGCTATCTCGCTGGCGCGCTGTCGGCGAGCCTGCTCCAACGCCGCGCGGGTCGGGAAATGGCGGTACAGCGTCGAGCGGCCAACCCCTGCCGCCACGGCAACTTCCATCATCGTCATCCGGCGGTCGCCGACCAGCGCGGCAGCTGCCTCGAGGATGGCTTCACGACTGGCGACGGCGTCGGCCCGCGGGACGGCCCGCTCACGGCTGTCTGCGTCCCGCTCGTCGCTGGTTCCCCGGATATCGATCAACGCACGACGATGCTAGCGGTTGGTTGCCACATGTCCTGATTATCAGCCAGAAGGCTTGCCTTAGTACCGTATTGCTCCAAATTGCATAAGGTTCACGGTTTCACGCCCCCCGTTACGGGTAGAGTGTCCCAGTGCTGTCCCGTTTGGTGAGACAAACGCCCCACCCGGACAGACGCCGAGAATCGCGCCCGCAACGTGCGTGGCGAGACATGAGGAGGAAGTTGTGTTGGATCAGCAGAACGCAGATGAGTTGACGGGTGCCACCGTTCAGGACAGTTCCGGTGACAAGATCGGCAAGGTCAGCCAGGTCTACCTGGACGACACCAGTGGTCAGCCGAAGTGGGTGACGGTCAACACCGGGCTATTCGGTACGAAGGAGAGCTTCGTACCGTTGGAGCAGGCCA
>JALZIL010000256.1 GCA_030860305.1 Actinomycetota bacterium | reverse complement strand
GCGTGACGGTGTGTACGGAATCCGTCGCCTCGCACTGGCAACCGGACTACTCCTCCTGACCGGTTGCGGGTCGCCGTCGGCGGCAGACATCGCCCGCGCCTTGGAGGCCGACGGCGCCGAGGAGTCGGTCGCCCGATGCGTGGCCGACCAGGCCGTCGGCAGCGATCTGTCCACGGACTCCCTTGATCGGCTGGCCACCGAGGGAATCACCGACGACAACGGTGAGGACGTCCAGTATCTCGAGGACGACAGCGCGATCCTGCAAGCGCTGGTGACTGCCTGCCGGTGAGGCCGGATACATGCGTGCTGCATGCATATGCGACAGTAGTTCCCATGACCACCCTCTCCGAGCCCCACACTGCTGCCGCAGCAGAACAGGAACGTCCCGCCGGCGAGCAGATCGTGATCCAGGCGTTCCGAGTCGCTCGTACCCTCGGATCGGCCGACCGCAGCATCGGCGGACCGCCGCGGGCCTGGCTCCTGCATCGGCTAGCCCTCTCGCCGGGGATCCGGGTGGCCGACCTCGCGGGCGAGTGCGGCCTGGACGCCTCGACGGCCAGCCGGCACGTCCGAACCCTGGAGGACGCCGGGCTGCTGGCGCGGGTCGGCGACCCCGAGGACCGGCGGGCAGCCCGACTCTCGCTCACGCCGGCCGGGCAAGACGCCCTCGACCTGGCGCTGCGGGTACGAGGTGACCTGGTCACCCGGGCCACCGCGCGGTGGTCGGCGGCAGATCGCCGTTCCATGTCCGACCTGCTGAGCCGCCTGTCCGACGATCTCGTCGCGGCGAGTACACCGAAACACTCGCACGTGGCAGGCCCGGCCAGCTCATGAGCTCGACCACCGACACCGCACCTGCCGCCGACGAAGAGGTGCAGGCCTACTTCACGCACAAGCAGATCCTGGTCGTCATGTCCGGGGTGATGTCCGGGATGTTTCTGGCCGCTCTGGACCAGAGCATCGTCAGTACGGCGTTGCCGACGATCACCAGCGAACTCGGCGGCCTGGACAAGTTGGCCTGGGTCGTGACCGCCTACCTCGTCACAGCAACCGCCGCAACCCCGCTGTGGGGCAAGATCTCTGACCTCTACGGGCGCCGGCTGATCTTTCAGATCGCGATATCGATCTTCCTGATCGGGTCGATGGCCTGTGGGCTGGCTCAGGACATCACCCAGCTGATCGGTTTCCGCGCGTTGCAGGGCATTGGCGGCGGCGGGTTGTTCTCCATCGCTCTGGCGATCATCGGCGACGTGGTACCACCACGCGAACGGGGAAGGTACGGCGGGTATTTCGGCGCCGTCTTCGGGATCTCCAGCGTGGCCGGCCCGCTGCTCGGCGGCTTCTTCACCGACGGGCCGGGATGGCGCTGGATCTTCTACATCAACGTTCCGATCGGCATCGCCGCGTTGGTGGTCACCTCGCTCGCGCTGAAGATGCCGGTCGTCAAGCGCAAGGTCTCCATCGACTATCTGGGGGCCCTGACCATCGTGGTCGCCGTCACCAGCCTGATCCTCTACCTGGAGTGGCGCGGCAAGGACTATGGCTGGACCGAGGGCTGGGCACTGGCGCTGCTGATCACCGCCGTCGCCGGGGTCGCGGTGTTCTACTTCGTCGAGAAGCGCGCCGAGGAGCCGATCATCCCGATGCGGCTCTTCCGCAATCCGGTCTTCAGCGTCGGCGGGCTCTACGCCTTTCTCGCCGGGATCGCGATGTTCGGGGTGATCATCTTCCTCCCGCTCTATCTGCAGGCGGTCAAGGGATTCAGCGCCACCCAGTCGGGTCTGGCCATGACCCCCGCGATCGTCGGGATCCTGGTCGCCTCGATCGTCTGCGGCCGGATGCTGGACAAGACCGGTCGCTACAAGATCTTCCCGATTGTGGGCGCGGCGTTGCTCCTGCTGGCGATCGCCTTGCTCTCGACGCTGGCCGTGAACACGAACTACTGGCTCTTGGCCGGGTACATGCTGATCTTCGGACTGGGACTCGGCGCGCAGATGCAGACCGTGATGACCGCGATCCAGAACTCGGTCAAGATGCGTGACCTCGGATCGGCGACCGGATCAGTGACCTTCTTCCGCCAGATGGGTGGCGCGATCGGTGCCACGGGTTTCGGTGCGGTCTTCGGGATCGTGCTGGCCAGCAACCTCAAGGAGGTGTTCGCCGGATTCGCAGCCACCGGCGGTCCGACTCCCTCCGACATCGAGACCAACGACGTGGCCGCGCTGCAGAACCTGCCGCCCGGCGTCAAGGAGCCGGTGCTGGCGGCTTTCGCCGACGCGCTGGGGACGATGTTCCTGGTTGGTGTACCCGCGGTCGTGATCGCCCTGGTCGCTGCGTTCTTCCTTAAGGAGGTACCGCTGCGCGCCTCAGCCAAGCCACCGGGAGCCTCGGAGGTATCGCGGGACGAGGAGCGTTCCGAACTGGAGGCGGCGGCCTCCCCAACCGGCTGACGCCCCGACCCCAGATCCGTCCAGGGCAGGTCAGGCCAGGCCACGGATCGTAGGAGCGGGCGGCCGGTGGCCCTGGATCGAGCTGACCATGTCCAGAACCTGCCGGGTCTCTCGAACCTCGTGCACTCGAAACATCCGGGCTCCCTGCCAGGCGC
>JALZIL010000075.1 GCA_030860305.1 Actinomycetota bacterium | reverse complement strand
GCCGGATTGGAGTTGACCAGGCTGACCCGGATGCCCTCTGCGCGCAGCACCCGGCAGGCCTGGGTGCCGGAGTAGTCGAACTCGCAGGCCTGGCCGATCACGATCGGGCCGGACCCGATCACCAGGACGTGCGTGAGGTCCTCGCGCTTAGGCATGCACCGGCCTCCCGCGTCTGGAGATCAGCTCGAGGAATCGATCGAACAGGTAGTCCGCGTCGTGCGGGCCGGCCGCCGCCTCCGGGTGGTATTGCACCGAGAAGGCTGGTACCTCGAGGCAGTTCAGCCCTTCCGCGACACCGTCGTTGAGGCAGACATGGCTGATGTCGGCCCGACCGTAGGGCGTGCTGAAAGGCGCCGGGCGATGAGCGGCCGCGAACGGCTCACCAGGGGCGCCATCGGGGGCCTGGATGGCGAAGCCGTGGTTGTGAGCGGTCACCTCCACCTTGCCGGTGGCACGGTCGAGCACCGGCAGGTTGATGCCGTGGTGTCCGTACCGGAGCTTGTACGTCGACAGGCCCAGCGCGCGCCCGAGGATCTGATTGCCGAAACAGATACCGAACAGCGGCACCCCGGCGTCCAGGACGCCACGCACCGCCTCGACGGCGTAGTCGGCGGTCGCCGGATCACCGGGGCCGTTGCTGACGAACACCCCATCCGGTGAATCCGTGAGCAGGCCGTCGGCGGTTGTCCGCGCCGGGTGCATCTCGACATCGATCCCGCGTTGAGCCATCCGGTGCGGGGTCATGGTCTTGATGCCGAGGTCCAGGGCGGCGACCCGATAGCGCGTGTGGCCGAGGGCTTTGACGTGGTAGCTCTGTTTCGTGCTCACGCCGGGAGCCAGGTCGGCCCCGGCCATCTGCGGCGCGGCCCGGACCGCGGCAAGCACCTCGCCGAGATCAGCGGTCAGGCTGGAGACACCGACCCGCATCGCCCCGCGTTCGCGCAGATGCCGGGTCAGCGCGCGGGTGTCGATGCCGCTGATCCCGACCACTCCAGCGTCGACGAGATCGGCGTCCAGGCTGCGCCGCGAGCGCCAGTTGGACGGCCGCGGACTGGGATCGCGGACGACGAAGCCCGCCACCTGGATGCGGGCGGACTCGCCGTCCTCGTCGTTCATCCCGGTATTGCCGATCTGCGGCGCGGTCATCACCACGACTTGGCCGGCATAACTCGGGTCGGTCAGCGTCTCCTGATAGCCGGTCATCCCGGTGTTGAAGACCGCCTCCCCGACGGTCTGCCCGATCGCCCCGAACGCTTCCCCCCGAAACGCCCGACCGTCTTCCAGGACGAGAAGCGCGGGGGGAAGTGTCACCGTTGGGCCTTGCCGTCCAGCACGGTGGGACGGCCGCGCAGGAACGTGGCCGCGACCCGCGCCGGAAGCTCCCGATGCGCGTACGGCGTGTTGCGCGCTCGGCTGGCCAGATCCGCTGAGCTGACGACTCGGCGCACGTCTGGGTCGACCAGGACGAGATTGGCTGGACGCCCGACCTCCAGTGGTTGACCGTGCCCGTCGAGTTGACCGATCCGGGCCGGGCGGACCGACATTCGGTCGGCCAGTTCTCGCCAGTCCAGAAGCCGGGTCTCGATCATCGCCTCCACGGCCACCGACAGGGCGTGCTCCAGCCCCAGCATGCCTGGTCGGGCCATCGCCCACTCACATTCCTTGTCCTCCATGGCATGCGGAGCATGGTCGGTGGCGATCGCGTCGATCGTCCCGTCGGCCAGGCCCGCGCGCAGCGCGTCGACGTCCTCGGCGGTCCGCAGCGGTGGATTGACCTTGAACAGCGGGTCGTAGCCGGTCACGTACTCATCGGTCAGCAGCAGATGGTGCGGCGTGACCTCGCAGGTGACCGCGACTCCATCGGCCTTGGCCCGGGCCACGATGTCCACGCTGCCCCGGGTCGACACGTGACAGACGTGCAGCCGCGACCCCACATGCGCGGCGAGCAGAACGTCGCGGGCGATGATCGCCTCCTCCGCGACACTCGGCCAACCAGCCAACCCCAGTCGCGCGGACAGCACGCCCTCGTGCATCTGGGCGCCTTGAGTCAGCCGGGGCTCCTCGGCGTGCTGAGCGATGACCCCGTCGAAGGCCTTGACGTACTCCAGCGCACGGCGCATGAGCGCTGGATCGGCGACGCAGAAACCGTCGTCGGAGAACATCCGAACCCGCGCCGGGGAGTCCGCCATCGCTCCCAGTTCAGCGAGTTGGGTTCCGGCCAGCCCCACTGTCACCGCACCCACTGGAGCCACATCCACCAGCCCTGCCTCACGACCGAGGCGCCACACTTGCTCGACGACCCCTGCGGTGTCGGCAACCGGATCGGTGTTGGCCATCGCGTGAACCGCCGTAAAGCCGCCCAACGCCGCTGCACGAGAGCCGGTTTGCACGGTCTCGGCATCCTCGCGCCCGGGCTCGCGCAGGTGGGTGTGCAGGTCCACCAGACCCGGCAGGGCGATCAGTCCGCCGGCATCCAGAACCTCGGCATCGTTGGCCACGATCCCGACGCCGACCTCGGCGATGGCGCCGTCGCGCAACAGCAGGTCGACGGGGTCCTCGCCGTACGGCCGAACCCCCCTGATCAGCCACAGGGAGGTCATGACACGCTCCCGTCGCTCGTCGAGGCCCCACCGAGCCGAACTGGGCGGCGCGGCTCGTTCCTCGCTGCGATCCTCACTTGCTGTCGCCTCCGAGCAGGAGATACAGCACGGCCATTCGCACGGAAAGCCCGTTGCTCACCTGTTCGACGATCGTCGAGCGAACCGAGTCGGCGACTTCCGCGGCGATCTCCATGCCGCGGTTCATCGGGCCGGGGTGCATGACGATGGCGTCCTCGGGTAGCACCGCCATCCTTCTGGCGTCCAGACCGTAGCGGCGGCTGTACTCACGAGCACTCGGGAAGTACGAGGCGTTCATTCGTTCCTGCTGGACACGCAGCATCATCACAACATCGGCCTTGGCCAGGACCGCGTCCAGGTCATAGCTGACCTCGACCGGCCAGGACCCGATGCCGACTGGGAGCAACGTGGGCGGCGCGACGAGGGTGACCTGGGCGCCGAGGGTGTCCAACAGCGCGACGTTCGAGCGGGCCACCCTGCTGTGCAAGACATCGCCGACGATCGTGACCCGCACGCCGTCGAGCCGGCCCAGCCGCCGCCGGATCGTATACGCGTCCAGGAGCGCCTGCGTCGGATGCTCGTGCGTGCCGTCACCGGCATTGATCACGCTGCCCTGGACCCATTCGGCCAACCGATGCGGGGCTCCGGAAGCGCTGTGCCGGCAGACGATCGCGTCTGCCCCCATGGCCTCCAGGGTCAGCGCGGTATCCTTGAGGCTCTCCCCCTTCGACACGCTCGAGCCCTTGGCCGCGAAGTTGATCACATCTGCGGACAACCGTTTGGCGGCCAACTCGAACGAGATCCGGGTTCGGGTGGAGTCCTCGAAGAACAGGTTCACGACCGTACGACCACGCAGTGTGGGCAGCTTCTTGACCTCTCGCCCGGCCAGTGCAGCGTCGATCTGCGCTGCGGTATCCAGGATCAGGGTGGCATCGCCCAGGTCGAGGTCTGCGGCAGAGAGCAGGTGTCGCTTCATCGGACCACGACCTCATCGGTGCCGTCGATCTCGGTCAGCCGGACCCGAACCTGCTCGCGCGCGGAGGTGGGCAGGTTCTTGCCGACGTAGTCCGCCCGGATCGGCAGTTCGCGGTGACCGCGATCGATCAGCACGGCCAACTGCACCACCCGCGGGCGGCCGACCTCGCGGAGTGCGTCCAGGGCGGCTCGAACGGTGCGGCCGGAGTAGAGGACGTCGTCGACCAGGACGACGTGTCGGCCATCGATTCCGCCGTCGGGTATGCGGGTCGCAGACAACGGGCGAACCCCACGGCTACGCAGGTCATCGCGGTACAGGGTGATGTCGACGGTCCCTACTGGAACCGGGCCGGTCCCGCCTTCGGTGAACACCGCAATCCGCTGGGCCAACCGATCAGCCAGCGGCCCGCCGCGAGTGGGAATCCCCAGCAGGGTCAGCTCGGGAAGATGCTCGTCGCCGGCCCGTTCGATGATCTCGTGAGCGATCCGGTCGATTACCCGACCGATTGCCGAGGTATCCAGGACGGTCCGAGCGCGCGGATCAACTGATTCCGCATGGATCGGGGCGGCAGGCATATGCCATCGCCTCCTTCTCCGCCTCACGGGACGGGGTTAAAGGAGCAGGTGGCCAGAGAATAGCTGACGATGCCGATCACCCATAGCGAGCCATCCCGACAAGTGTCTGTCGTCCGTGTACCCTCTGTCACTAGAACAACCACGGAGACTCCAACAGGTAGCACGATGAGTAGCAAGGACAGACGATGAGCCGGGACAGACGATGAGCAGCGATTACGCGCGTGCCCTGGGCGCCCGCCTCCGGGGGATCCGCAACCAGCAGGGGTTGTCACTGCAGGGTGTGGAGGACAAGTCCGACGGCAGATGGAAAGCCGTTGTGGTGGGCTCGTACGAGCGCGGCGATCGTGCGGTGACCGTGCAACGGCTCTCGGAGTTGGCCGCCTTCTACGGCGTGCCGGTCATCGAGCTGCTGCCCGATCCGCGACCCAGCAGTGCCCAGACGAGTGTGGCGAAGATTGTCCTGGACCTCGAGGCGCTAGCCAGCGTCCCAGCCGACGAGGCCGGGCCGTTGGCCCGCTATGCGTCGACCATCCAGGCGCAGCGACACGAGTACAACGGACGTGCGCTGTCCATCCGAGCCGAGGATCTGCGCTCCCTGGCCATCATCTACGACATGGCGCCCTCGGAGCTGTCAGAGCGGCTCCAGGACTGGGGTGTGATCTCCGGCCCGCCCGAGGAGGAAGCTGACCTGGCCGAGAACTCGGCCGCAGGTTAGAGGTCCGACCGTCCCGCGGTCGGCAGTTCCACTGTGGTGCCGCGGACAACTGCCCCGAGGACACCATTGAGAAAGCCCGCCGACTCATCGGTGGACAGGCTCTTGGCCAGTTCTACTGCCTCGTCGATGGCAACAGCGTCCGGCACGTCCGGACAGTGCAGGAGCTCGTAGATCGCGATCCTGAGCAGGGCGCGGTCGACTCCGGGGAGTCGAGGCAGGGTCCACTCTCGGGCGTGTGCGGAGATCAGGCTGTCAATCTCCTCCTGATGGGCGACGACACCCTCGACCAGAACCCGCGCGTAGGGAGCCACCGGTGGGTCGGCCACGCTGATTCGGTCCGCGAGCAAGTGCGCGGCATCGATTCCCCGGAGGTCGGCCTCGAAGAGCACGTCCAGCGCCCGTTTCCGGGCCTTGCGTCGTGCGGACATCAGCAACCCTCAGGCCCGGCCGAGATAGCGGCCGTCACGTGTGTCGACCTTGAGCCGGTCCCCGGTATTGACGAACAGCGGCACATTGATGCTCGCGCCGGTCTCCAACCTCGCCGGTTTCGTCCCGCCGGTGGACCGATCACCTTGCAAACCAGGGTCGGTGTGCTCGACGAGTAGTTCCACCGTCACCGGCAACTCGACGTAGAGCGGGATGCTGTCGTGGACGGCGACGACCGCCTGGGCGTTCTCCAGCAGGTAGCCGGCGCCGTTCCCGACGACCTCCGCGGCGACCGGGATCTGATCGAAGGTGTCGCCGTCCATGAAGACGAAATCGGACCCGTCCTTGTAGAGGAAGGTCATGTTCCGCTTGTCCACGGTCGCCGTGTCTACCTTCGTACCGGCGTTGAAGGTCTTGTCGACGACCTTGCCGGACAGGACGCTCTTCAGGGTGGTACGGACGAAGGCCCCACCTTTGCCGGGCTTGACGTGCTGAAAGTCGATGACTGTCCAGAGCTGGCCGTCGAGGTCGAGGACTATGCCGTTCTTGAGGTCGTTCGTAGTTGCCATCTGGGTGGGTGTGCGGCCCTACAGGGCCACAAGCTCCTTGCTGGTCAGGGTGAGGAGGTCGGGACCGTCCGTGCCCACCACGAGGGTGTCCTCGATGCGCACGCCGCCTCGCCCAGGCAGATAGACGCCCGGCTCGACGGTGACGACCATGTCTGCTTCCAGCCTACCGGCGCCGAGGGCACTGAGCCCTGGGGCCTCGTGGATCTCCAGACCCACGCCGTGGCCGAGTCCATGTGAGAACGCCGGACCGTAACCGGCCTCGACGATCGGCGTACGGGCCGCCGCGTCCACATCGACTACCGCAGCACCGACGGCCAGCGCCTCGCGGCCAAGACGTTGGGATGTTGCAACGAGTTCATAGATGTCGCGCTGCCAGGCCGCGGGTGCGCCCAGGACGAAGGTGCGCGTCATGTCCGAGTGGTAGCCGGCGTAGGTGGCCCCGAAATCGAGCTTCACGAAGTCGCCCACAGCCAGCACCACCTCGTCAGGTCGGTGGTGCGGGATGGCCGAATTCGCTCCGGTGGCCACGATCGTCCCGAAGGAGACCGCCTCGGCGCCCAGGCTCAGCATTCGGTTGTCGAGGTCCCGACCGACCTCGCGCTCAGTGCGCCCCGCCCGCAATCCGCCGTCCGCGACCAGCCCGGCCAGGGCTCGATCGGCAATCGCGCAGGCCTCCCCTAGCGCCTCGATCTCCGA
>JALZIL010000065.1 GCA_030860305.1 Actinomycetota bacterium | reverse complement strand
GGACCAGGCCGCACTCATCGACGGCGTACGTCTGGATGTTCTGCAGCGCCACGCTCGCGTCGGTCGCACCGTTGTCCTCGACGGCATCGATGAGTACGTCGTAGTCGTCCTGGAGCTCCGGCGGAGCGAGCTGACGGAAGATCTGGAGCTCGGCGAGCACCTTGGGGAGGTCGTCCGGGCCTGGGTTGTCGAACTCGTTGCTCTCGGCGTTCTTGGTGAACCGCTGGCAGAACGTCTCGCCGGGTGTGGTCTCGGCGGAGGTGGTCGGAGCCGAGGTGGTCTCGTCGGTCGCTGTGCTGTCGGTCTCGGTGTCGTCGTCGCGCAGGAGCAAGAATCCTCCCACGGCGCCCGCAATCAGGAGCAGCACGATTACGCCGACTGCGATGATCAACCCGGTGTTCTTCTTCGGGGGCTGCTGGTCATATCCGCCGGGATAACCTGGCTGACCACCGGTGTACTCAGGTTGGCCGTAGCCAGGCTGGCCGAACTGTTGCTGCCCGCCGTAACGCGTGGGGTCGTTGCCCTGAGGGGGTTGCGTCATGTGCGCACTGTACGGCGCGAAGGGCGCACGGGCGGTTGCTTCTCAGCGGCTTCGGTTTCCGGCGTGTGACAGCGAGGCTGCCTTAGCCCGGATCCACCGATGAACTTGGTCGGGTGAGCGTGCCGTAGAACGAGAATGCCCTTGCGTGGCGGGAGAATCGGACTTCTTCACGGAACGATTCGGCCAAACGCAAGGGACATCTCTGAGGTGAAACTCTCTCACACGCTCGTCGCGACGTCGGCGGTCTTCGATGATCCGAATCTCGTGTCGGCTGGGGGCCTGGTTCCGGTGCTCGCGTTGGCGGAATCCGCTGGCCTGCGGGAACTGGCCGATCAGTACTTGACGGTGCCGACGGACAAGGGCGCGAACGCTGGGTTCAAGGTCGCTTCGCTGGTGGGCGGGATGGTCGCGGGTGCTGACTCGATCGATGACATGGCGCTGCTGCGACACGGTGGGATGGGTCGGATCGTTGCCCGGGCGTACGCGCCTTCGACGCTGGGCTCGTTTCTGCGGGCGTTCACCTTCGGCCACGTCCGCCAGCTCGACGCGATCGCCTCGAGGTTCCTGATCGCGGTGGCCGGACTGACCCAGTTGCTGCGTTCGCCGGCGGGGGTGGCCACTGATGCGGATGCGAGTCCTGGCTACGCGTTGCTCGATGTCGACGACACCATCATCGAGGTCCACGGTCACACCAAGCAGGGCGCCGGTTTCGGCTACTCCGGGGTCCGCGGCCTCAACGCGCTGTTGGCCACCCTCACCATCGCCGGTGCCGTCCCGGTGATCGTGGCCCAACGGCTGCGCAAGGGCGCGTGTGGGTCACCACGTGGTGCGAAGCGCCTGGTCGGCGACGCAGCACGGACGGCACGGCGACTGCTCGGCAACGGTCAGCTGATCCTGATCAGGCTGGACTCGGCGTTCTACGGCCGCGGACCAGTCCACGCCGCCCTGGCCGGTGGCGCAGCGGTGTCGGTCACCGCACGGATGGACAAGGCAGTCAAGAAGGCGATCGCCACCATCGGCGACGACGCGTGGACCACCATCGAGTACACCGACGCCGTCTTCGACGAGGCCAGCCAACGGTGGATCTCACGGGCCGAGGTCGCCGAGATCGACTTCACCGCGTTCGCCGCACAGAAGCAGTCCGACCACGTCCCAGGGCGGCTCGTGGTCCGCCGGATCCCGGACTTCAACGCCGAAAAGAACAAGGCGGCCGGACAGGACACCCTGTTCGACACCTGGCGGTTCCACGCCTTCTTCACCACCGCCGACCCCGCGATCCTGGACACCGTGGCCGCGGACAAGACCCACCGGCATCACGCGGTCATCGAGCAGGTCCACTCCGACCTCAAAGGCTCCGCGCTGGCGCACCTCCCGTCCGGGGTGTTCACCGCCAACGCCGCCTGGCTGGTGCTCGCGGTCATTGCGTTCAACCTCACCCGTGCCGCAGCGAGCCTGACCGACCCCCAGATGGCGAAGGCGACCACCGCGACCATCCGGCGCAAGTTGATCACCGTGCCAGCACGGGTCGCGACCTCAGCCCGTCGAATCACGCTGCACCTGCCGCGATCCTGGCCGTGGGAGACCGCCTGGGCGGCACTGTTCGACCGGGTCAGCGACCCGCCGCCAGCACTCGCGGCCTGACCACCCAGCAGCCACCCCTGCGCGACCAAGGACACCAAGTGGAACGCCCGGACAGAGAAGTCCGGCGGCTCCTCGCGCCCCGGCGTCCTCACCCACGACGGCCACGATCAACTCATCCCCACCCAGCTAATCGGTGGATCGAGGCTTAGTGGGTCCTCACGGGCGTCCGGCAGGCACGCCAACGGTTGAGGCGCGTGCCACTGGGCATAGAAGGTGGCAAGGTGACCGCTGTCCCGGGAAACGCAGCGGTAGCTTAGGCCCCGGTGCTGGCGGCTGACACCGAGGCCGCTTCGTTTTACAGGCACGACGGCACCAACAGTCGTCGCCAGCGGCAGGGTGTAC
>JALZIL010000063.1 GCA_030860305.1 Actinomycetota bacterium | reverse complement strand
AGCGTCCTCACCGACGACGAGGCCACAGTTGAGATCGAGGGAGGCATGGCGCCGTACGAAGACGCGGTCACCCACCTCGAGCCAGCGCTCACCGGTCGTCATGGCTCCCGATCCTCGCCTACCCACCTCCGAGCGCATCGACGGCAGGTCCGATCATCGAGGCTGCATGCGGCTGTAGCCGGTCGTGACGCCCGATGCAGAATCGAGTGCTGCATTGGTCGGCCTGCTACCTCGGTTGGCACCGAAAACTGACTTCACACTGCTCCCGGGCTCAGCATGCGGCTGCTGATGTGCTCGGCTTCACCGCACTCCCGGTCAGTGGGGCCTCCTCACCGTTGACCAGGCCTTGCCGCGACCGGGACGCCTCGGATGTCCTCAAAGCAGCTGCGGCCCAAAATGTTTTGAGAGTCTTCGGCCACTTCCGCCACAGCCCTCCCAAGCCCGCGGGGAACGTGTGCCCGATCCTCGTGATCTGTGAGTGTGGTGGTTGGCGGTTCTCCGCGCATTTGGTCGGCGTGTCGCCACCATAAGGTCAAGATCACCGATGGAACGCCGGCGCGGCGCCCTTGGACGAGGCGTACCGACGAAAGTGTCAGTGCTTGGTAGGCAGGTCAGGCGACGATCCGCATCGCGCGCCCTCGGGCATCGGTCGGCGCACGACCGTCCGAGTCGGCACCGAAAACGCGTGCAGCACCTGCCCTCCACCGTTGCGCCGACCAAGCCGCAGCGCACGCATCCAGGCAGTCGTCGAGCCCGGGACCGGCCGGCAGATCACCCAGCGCGGGAGCCATGTCGAACACCGCGGTGAGTGCGGCGATTCGTTGACCGGCACCTCGGGCTGTCCGTTTAGGGGCATCGATCCTCGCGTCCATGATCCGGAAGGTGACCTCGGGATGAACCTCGATGACCCGCACGTCAGGAGGCTCTCCGAGAACTGCGTCCACGTCGGCGATCCGGTCGGTGATGTGCCAGGTCTGCTTGGCCAACCCCTTTCCGGTGAGCCGGCTGCTCGAGGCGTTCGCCTCGGCGTACGTATCGACACTGAGCAGCGCACGCACCGGCGTGAAGAAGACGGTGTTCGAGGCTGCCCAGGGCGCCAGGAGTTCGCGCGCCTCGAGGTCGGCCCGGCGTCGATAGCCGCTTCCTGGCTCAGGCAGACCGATCGGGATGTCGATTCCGATCACGGCTGCGTCTACCGCCAGGATCGCGGCAGCGTCGGCCAACAACAGCCAGGTCACCGAGCGACCCCGGACCAGGGCACCGACCCAGCCCCCGGGGCAGCCGTCCACACCGAGGACCACGTCGCCCGCGCCGACCATGTCCTGAGACCCTAGGTTCATGCCATTGCATCCGCAGGCCCGTGCCTACCTCGACGCACTGCCGCCGCCGCTCACGAGTCCCACGGTCGAGCAGATGCGAGCAGCCTCGATAGCCATCACCAGGCTGGCTGGACCGGGTCCCGAGGTGACCGAGGTCGAGGACTGCGTCATCGGGGAAGTGCCGTGTCGGGTCTACCGACCCCTGGCCAACACCGCCCTACCGACCGTCGTCTTCATCCATGGAGGTGGCTGGGTGGGCGGCAACCTGGACACCCACGACACCGCCTGCCGGATGATCGCCGTCCAGTCCGGATGGAACGTCGTGGCCGTTGACTACCGGCTCTGCCCCGAGCATCCCTTCCCCGCGCCCATGGACGACGTCGAATCGGTGGCTGCGGCCCTGCGTGAGGGATCAGTACCCGGTCTCGACGGCACGCGGCTCGCGCTGCTCGGAGACAGTGCCGGCGGGCATCTTGCTGCGGTGGTCGCCCGCCGGGCGCGCGACCAGATCCTCGCGCCATATCTGTTCCAGGGGCTGATCTACCCCGTGATCGACGCGGCCATGACCTCGCCGTCGTACGTCGAAAACGCTGAGGGGTACGGGCTGACCGCCACCGGGATGGCGTTCTATTGGGACTGCTTCGCACCTGAGGGCGTGGACCGCTCACATCCCGATGTCTCACCTGCCCAAGCTAGAGACCTGGCCGGGCTGCCGCCAGCGTTTGTGTTGACCTGCGAGTACGACCCGCTGCGTGACGAGGGCGAGTCCTACGCGGCCATGCTGGCCGATGCCGGCGTGCCGGTCGTAGCCGTGCGAGTAGTCGGGATGATCCACTCCTTCTTTCGGCTGCCGGCCAGCTTCGATGCCAGCCGCGCCGCCATCAGCCAGGTCTCGGCGATGCTGGCCGACGTTGCCGCACAGCCGCTTCCGCGCTCCTCAGCCTGATCAGCGGCGAGGTCGTAGCCGGGTCAGAGCGACGCCGGTCAGACACAACGCGCCCCCGACAAAGGACAGCGCTGGCGGAACCTCGTCCAGCAAGATCCAGGACAAGCCCGCGGCAACGACCGGAACCAGATACGTCGTCACACCGAGTTGCCCGGCTGGAGTGCGAGACAGGGCATAGGCCCAGGTTGTGAATGCGATCGCCGTCGGGAAGACACCGAGGTAGACCAACCCGAGAATCGAGCCCGTGCTGGCCGCACCGACCTCGGTCCACAAGGTAGGGGTGAAAGGCAGGCAGGCCACCATCCCGACGAGACAACCGAGCCAGGTGGCCTGCAGCGCAGGAACGGTTCGCAGCACTGGCTTCTGAGCGACCATTCCGGCCGCATACAGCACGCCCGCGAGCAAGCACACGAGGACGCCGGCGAATTCGATCCGCCGCTCGGCACCACTTCCAGCGGCGATGATCACCGCACCGAGCAGGGCGACCACGCTTCCGGCCAGCAGTCGCGGCGGGAACCCTTCCTTGAGGAAGACACCGGCCAGGATCGCTACGATCACCGGAGCGATCTGCACCAACATGGCCGCGGTGCCAGCATCCAGGGAGGCCTCTGCGGCGTTCAGTGCAATGTTGTATCCGGCGAACCACAACAGCCCGTACATCCCGACGAACAGCAACTCTCGGCCGCGCGGCACGACGATTCCCCGGACCAGGACGAAGCCGCTCAACACCACAAGGCCGATGGCCAGTCGGCCCAACGTCAAAGGTCCAGGGCTGAAATCGGCACCGACTGCGCGGATGCCGACGAAGGCCGATGCCCAGAGCAGCACGGTGACAGCCGCGGCCGCCAACGCTGCAGACGGTGCCCTCCATAGATGGCGCGGAGCGGCGTCGGGCGACCGAATGCTCATGGAAGCGACGCTAGGTGCCCAAAGCTTCGCCGTACGCCGAAATGTTGCCGTTCTACGCTGCTCTCGTGCCATCCGAGACCGACCTCGCCGTGCCAGCCGCCCTGATCGGCGAGCCGGCCCGTGCGGCGATGCTGCTCGCCCTGATGGACGGCCGCTCGCGCCCGGCCGGCGAACTCGCCCGGCTGGCCGGCATACGACCGCCCACAGCCAGCGGGCATCTGCAACGGCTCACCGACGGAGGCCTGATCCGGGTCGCGGTCGTCGGCCGGAACCGGTACTACCGCCTGGCCGGCAGCGACGTCGCCCGAGCGATCGAGGCGCTGCAGGCATTGGCCCCGCCGCTACCGGTCCGCTCGCTGCGCGCTGCACGTACGAGCACCGCACTCGGCTTCGCCCGTACGTGCTACGACCACCTGGCCGGCGAACTCGCGGTGGCCTTCACCGCAGCGCTGGTCGACCGCGGCGTGATCACGCCGCTGGAGCCAGGTGTGGTGGGGGAACTCCTGCAGCCGCAGCACGAGGTGCTCGCCCTGTTGGGGGTCGGTCCTGTGCCCGTGGCCGGGCGTCGCCCGGTCGTGCGGGGATGTCTGGATTGGACTCAACGGGTGCCGCATCTCGCCGGCGGACTCGGCGCTCTTGTGCTGACGGGGGTGACCCGACAGGGCTGGATTGTCCCGACGGCGCACAGCCGCGCGGTACGGCTCACCGACGAAGGGCACCAGGCGCTCACCGAGGCTGCGTTGTTCTCCGACGGCTTGCTCGTCGCCTGAGCTGGGTACCGTCACTACATGACGACTACCGCGGTCCTCAGTCCCATGACGATCAGAGCAGTCGAGGTGGTGCTGCCCTGCACCGATCTCGACGCCACCGTGGACTTCTTCCTCGATCCGCTCGGATTCCGGCTCGATGTGATCATGCCCGCCGATGACCCAGCCGTGGCGCTGCTGTCCGGCCACGGGATGCGGATCAGGTTGGAGCGCGGCGCAACCGGAGACCCGGGCGATCTGCGCCTGGCAGTTGATGAACCGCAGGCATTCGGCACGGACCTGCTGACCGCCCCCAACGGCACCCGGATCCACTTGGTGGATGCCAACCCGCCACTGGCCGTCCCTGACTCAGCACCGCTGTTCGAGCTCACCCGCGACGACGGCGACGTCGGCGGGGTCGGACGTGCCGGGATGCGCTATCGGGATCTGTTGCCCAAGCGGCAGGGCGGGCGCTTCATCGCCTCGCACATCCTCATCCCCGAGGGCGGGCTGGTCCCGGACTACGTCCATCACCATCGGGTCCGCTTCCAGATGATCTACTGCGCGACAGGCTGGGTTGAGGTCGTGTACGAGGACCAGGGTCCCGCCTTCTTGTTGCAGGCCGGCGACTGCGTTCTGCAGCCACCAGGCATCCGGCACCGGGTGCTGGAGAGCTCTCCGGGTTTGGAGGTCGTCGAGATCGGTTGCCCCGCCGAGCACGAGACCACCGCCGAGCACGTCATCACCCTCCCTACACCCGAGGTTCGCCCCGACCGCGTCTTCGAGGGCCAGCGTTTCGTACGGCATGTCGCCGCCGAGGCCACCTGGGAGCCATGGAGGTCACCGGGGTTCGAGTGCCGTGACACCGGGATCGGTGCCGCGACCGGCGGGCTGGCCGGGGTACGCGTGGTTCGCCTCGGCAACGGCCTCGCGTCGCCAAACGACGCTGTGTCCACAGTGGACGGCATCCATGACGGTGAGCTGCTGTTCTGGTTCATATTGGCCGGCATGACGACGTTGCACACCCAGGGCCGTCCGGAAGAACCACTGGGTCGAGGTGCGGCGGTGGCTGTCCCCGCCGGCTTGGGTCACCGGCTGGGTGAACACTCCGCCGACCTGGAGTTCCTCGAGATCACCTTGCCGGCCGGGCTGGAGATCCGGACGGCGACGCCGCTCTAACCGACGCCGGCCAACGGCTGCCGGTAGGCTCACGCGACCTGCAGAATCGTGCGCATGACGGTAACGGAACCTGCGCTCTGCGTCGTGCCCACCGACGAGGCGAGTTGGGACGACCTACAGAAGGTCTTCGGCACCCGCGGCGCGGCGGCCAGGTGTCAGTGCCAGCGGTACAAGTTGCGGCCGCGGGAGTCGGGCACGACCAGCGGCCTCGTCGCGTACCTCGACAGCGAGCCCGTCGGCTGGTGCTCGGT
>JALZIL010000043.1 GCA_030860305.1 Actinomycetota bacterium | reverse complement strand
GACCTGCACGGTCGACCGGCAAGTGCTCAGCCCGGGCACGTACATCCTGCGGGGCTATCTGGGGGGCCTGCTCAGCCCTGACGTACCACTCGTCCTCACCTGACCGGCCGTGAGGAGGATGCGACCGGGTAGTCCCGGTCGAATCCTCCCCACCGTGCGGATTCACAGGCGCTCGCTGCGTCCACAATCCTCGCTTGAACACCGGATCTGGATCAGTCGTAGGCGATCCTCGATCGGTGCACCGCCGAACAGGGATGCCACCCTGGCTGAGTCAGGTCGCTGTCGAGCAGAACGGCGTGGTCATCAGGTCTCAAGCACAGCGCAGTGGGCTGAGCCGCCACGCCATCGATCGCTTCCGACATGCCGGCGACTGGCAGCTGCTCGCTCCGGGGGTCTACCTGACTCAACCCGGGACCGTGCCATGGATGTCCCGCGCCTGGGCCGGCGTTTTGCTCGGTGGCTCCGAGTCTGCTCTGGCCTATCGAAGCGCTGCTGTCCTACTGGGCCTGGCCGAGGGCGAGCCCCTGCCGATCCACGTACTGGTCCCGCATCGCACCCGGCTGATCGATCGACCGTGGGTGCGGTTTCAGCGCCAGCGTGACGGTATTCGGCTGTCCTCCGCGGCTGCCCGTCCGGCGCGAACCCGGATCGAGGACACCGTCATCGACCTGTGTGCCGCGGGTGAACCAGCGGAGGTCATCAGTTGGATCACCAAGGCCGTCCAGCGACGCCTCACGACGCCTGCGCATCTTCTCAGCGCACTTCGAGCCCGGCATGCGGTGCGGCACCGTGACCTGATCGAGCAGGTTCTCAGCGATGCCGCGGCCGGGGTGCACAGCCAGCTGGAGTACCGGTTCGGCCGGGACGTGGCGAAGTCGCACGGACTGCCGCCGGGTCAGCGGCAGTTCCGCATTTCGGCCACGAAACGGGTCGCGGATGTGGGCTAGGAGCAGTTCAGGACTCTGGTCGAACTCGACGGCCGGATCGGGCATGTCGAGGAGGGGATGTGGCGCGATCGTCAGCGGGACAACGCCCATGCGGTGCTCGGCTGGCTGTAGCTGCGTTTCAGCTGGTGGGAGGTCGTGCGGACGCCGTGCGCCGTGGCCGCCGACATCGCCGCTGTCCTCCAAGCCCGCGGGTGGACCGGGCAGCTGCGCTGTTGCTCGCTCTGTGGGTCACTTCGGACCGCGTAGTCGAGGTCGGATCTTCCCCACCGGCCGCCAGATCGTGCCTAGACGTAGCGGTCCAGGATGCTGTTCTCTGCCAGGCGGGACAGGCCTTCGCGGATGCTGCGGGCGCGGGCCTCACCGACACCGTCCACTGCCTGCAGGTCCTCGATGGTTGCCGCCAGTAGCTTCTGCAGGGCTCCGAAGTGTTCGACCAGGCGGTTGATGATCGACGGGGGGAGGCGCGGCACCTTGTTCAGCAGCCGGTAGCCCCGAGGGCTGATCGGGCTGTCCAGGACCTCGGGGGCCAGCCCGAAGCCGAAAGCACGCGCCATCTGCGTCAGGTCGAGCAGGTCAGTCGAGGACAGTTCCTGCAGCTCGGTGAGAACTTCCGAGGCCTTCCGGGTCTTGCGGCTACCCGGAAGGTAGTCGCGGGCCAGCATTTCGCGGTCGTCCTCGATCCCGCCGAGCAGTTCGTCGAGCTGCAAAGACAGCAACCGACCGTCTGTGCCCAACTGCATGACATAGCCCTGGATCTCATCGGCGATCCGGCGCACCATTTCCAGCCGCTGGCTCACGCTCATCGCATCCCGGACGGTGACCAGGTCCTCGATCTCCAGGGTCAACAGGGTCCCGGCGACCTCGTCGAGGCGCAGTTTGTATCGCTCCAGGGTGGCCAGCGCCTGGTTCGCCCGGGACAGCACGGTCGTGGGGTGTTCGAGGGTGTGCCGACGTCCGGCGACGTACACGCTGATGATCCGCATGGACTGGCTGACCGAGATCACCGGCAGCCCCGTCTGGATCGCGACCCGCTCGGCCGTACGGTGCCGGGTGCCCGACTCCTCGGTCGGGATCGACGGGTCCGGCATCAGGTGAACGCCGGCTCGTACGATCCGGCTCAGGTCAGCCGACAGGATCACGGCGCCGTCCATTTTGGCCAGCTCGCGCATCCGCGTCGCGGCGAACTCGACGTCCATCGGGAAGCCGCCGGTGCTCATCGACTGTACGACCTTGTCGTTGCCCAGCACGATCAGAGCCCCTGTGTTTCCGGCCAGGATGCGCTCCATGCCTTCCCGCAGGGCCGTACCCGGAGCGATCAACGCCAGCGTGATGCGCATGGCGACGTCGGGGTCTGGTTCGACCACGGGTGGCACGCATCCTCCTGCATGATTGGCCGGCCGCTGGATGGTTCCGCGTCGACAGGACTGATGGATCGACGTGTCGATCACCGCGCCCTCATCGTCAGCATAGGTCGCCCTCGCAGCCGCTGCTCCACAACGGCTGACTCAGCCCCCAGCTCGACTCAGTACCTAGCTCAACTCAGTCCTCAGGTCGACTCAGTCCTCAGGTCGACTCAGTCCTCACTCGGCTCAGCCGAGCAGCACAGCCAGCGCCATCCGAAGAGTCGGAGCCTCCAACACCTCCACCCCCTCCGATGGCGAAGCGATGCCCACCGCATTGGTCCTGTCGCCGCGGCCGGTGCCAACAGGCGAAACCGCGCCATCAGGAGGGACGATGATCGTGTGGTAGCCGAGCCGACTGGCCTCGGCGATCCGCCGGGACAGTCCGCGTACCCGTCGCAGCTCGCCGGACAACCCGACCTCGCCGATTGCGATCACCCGGCCCGGCAGGGCCTTGTCCAGACGGGCGGAGGCGATCGCCAACGCGATGGCCAGGTCGGCGGCCGGCTCAGTGATCCGCACGCCGCCGACGGTGGCCGCGAACAGGTCCCGGTCGGAGAGTCGGAGCCCGGCATGGCGTTCGACGACGGCCTGTACCAGTGCGACGCGCGAGCTGTCCAGACCACTGACCGCTCGTCGCGCAGGGCCGCCG
>JALZIL010000003.1 GCA_030860305.1 Actinomycetota bacterium | reverse complement strand
TACGCGACGTCGGCATTCCCGGGTATCTGCGGATCACCGCCGGCACGCCCGCCGAAATCGACGCCCTGCTGGATGGACTGGAGGGTGTCACTCGGGCGCGTAGCGCACATCGTTCCGGATAACCGAGTACCCAAGCTCACGTGCCACGGAGGCCTGCGGTGGTCCGGACACCCCTCAAAGCGCCCGCTACCAAGCGGGTAGCCTCGGACACGGAGAGCAACAGTCGGACCAGGCGTACGTAGCCCACGTGTGTGTCCACAGCTCACCCTCCGCCAAGGGCAAGGGCGCCCACAACGTCCGCAGTGCGGTGGAGCCCCATCCGAGGACGAGAGCGAGGAGGGCATCCAGTTGGAGTCCCTCCGCCGCTAGCCGTCGAACCGACCCACTGCCGGCAGGTCCTGGGTCGATAGCCCGCGCCCGCACCTCAGGCCGTTGCGGATGGAGGACAATAAGACCCATGAGCCGCACCGCACGGATCGAACGTTCGACGTCGGAGACCAAGCTGGTTGTGGAGGTCGACCTCGACGGGACCGGCCGGGCCGAGGTCGCCACCGGTGTCGGCTTCTTCGACCACATGCTCACCGCTCTGGCCAAGCACAGCGGCGTCGACCTGACCGTGCATGCCGAAGGTGACCTGCACATCGACGCCCACCACACCGTCGAGGATGTGGCGATCGCACTTGGGCAGGCCTTCGCCGAGGCGCTTGGCGACAAGGCGGGAATCTCCCGGTACGGCGATGCGCTGGTGCCGATGGACGAGGTGCTGGTCCAAGCCGTGGTGGATCTCTCCGGCCGGCCCTACTTCGCCCATGACGAGCCGGACACGATCGCTCCGATGATCGGGCCGGACTATCCGACCAGCCTGACCGGGCATGTGTTCCAGTCCTTCGCCCATTCAGCTCGGATCACCCTGCACATTCGAGTGCTCCACGCCGGACGCGATGCCCACCACATCGTCGAAGCCCAGTTCAAGGCGCTGGCCCGGGCGTTGCGCGCGGCCCTGGCCCTGGACCCGCGGATCGGCGGCATGCCCAGCACCAAGGGCAGCCTGTGAGTTTCGGTGTCGTGCTGATCGCAGCGGGCGGATTTCTGCTCGGCGGAGCGTACTCGGTCGCCACACTCGAGAGTGGCGGTGCACGAAACCGGCGTGCGCAACTGGCTCTCGCATCGGTTCTGGTCCTGCTCGCGCTCTACCTCGTCATTGCCGGCGTCCTCGAGGCCATGGCCGAGTGATCACGGTGACCAGCCGGCGACCTCGGGTCGTGATCCTGGACTACGGCAGTGGCAACCTGCGCTCTGCCCAGCGTGCATTCGAGCGGGCCGGGGCTGACGTGTCGGTGACCGCCGACCGCGATGCCGCACTCAGTTGCGACGGTCTGGTCGTCCCGGGGGTCGGCGCCTTTGCCTCGTGCATGCGCGGCCTGCACGCCGTCGACGGCCCACGGGTCATCGACCGCCGGTTGGCCGGTGGACGGCCGGTACTCGGCATCTGCGTCGGAATGCAGGTCCTGTTCGACCGAGGCGTCGAAGGCCCGGCACAGACCACGGGGTGCCAGCAGTGGGCCGGAGTCGTGGATCGGCTCACGGCTCCGGTCATCCCGCACATGGGCTGGAACACCGTTGCCGTTCCGAAAGACTCACGGTTGTTCGCCGGTGTGCAGACCGAACGGTTCTATTTCGTGCACAGCTACGCGGCACGCACCTTCGACGCCGATACCGCCGCGCCCTTTGTGCCGCCCGTCGTCACGTGGGCTGAACACGGCGAGCCCTTCGTCGCCGCTGTCGAGAACGGTGCCTTGTCGGGCACCCAATTCCACCCAGAGAAGTCCGGGCGAGCCGGCGCCATCCTGCTTGCGAACTGGTTGTCGACCCTCAGCTCTGTGTGAGCCTGACGCGGCTCAGTCAGTGAAACGGAATCGCGTGCAGTCCTTGGGAAAGTCGAACCAGGCCAGCGCTCGCTTGGGCGTCAGCACCATCAGTCCACCGCCGTCGACCCAGGACTCCGGACCGGGTGCGTAGCCGAGGTCGTGGTACTTCACGAAGGCCGTCGACAGCTGAGCCCCGAGCCCGTCCGCCGGCGCCTTGATCGGCTCGGACCGGCCCTCGACGATCACGGTCTGCGTCCCGCTCTCCAGATTGAGCGAACACGCCGGGTTGACCGCGAGATTGCGGGCATGCCGCGTGGTGGGCGCGCCGTCGTAGAAGAACCGGCCCTCCAACCACACGCCCCAGCGGGGGACGGCATGCGGTGTGCCGTCCGGTCGCACTGTTGCGAGCCAGTAATGGGCAGCAGCGATCAGCCGCTCTTCGACCTGCGCCCAGGCAAGCAGACCCTCTGAGGTAGTCGGGATGCCATAGCCGTCCGGGAAGATTGGCCGGTCACCGACCGGATCCGTGGAATGAGCTCTCATGCCGCCGAGACTAGAAGGACCCAATGACAACGTGAGCAGGGCTGACCACCGAGTCAGCCTGGCGCGGTGACGAAGTCGATGAGTTCCTCGACCCGTCCGGGCAGCGCGGGGTCCAGGTCGGAGTAGCTGTTGACCCGGCGCAGGATCTGCTCCCATGCGGCACCGGTGTCAGGTCCCCAGCCCAACCGGCACAGACGCCGTCCTTCCACGGGCCCGGCATCGTGGATGCCTTCGACGTAGCTGCGCGAGGCCACCGCGACCGTGGCCCGGTGAGCGGCGTCGACGGTCGAGCCGGAAGTACTTCGCAGTGAACGCGGATCCGAACGCTCGGGGCGCCGCCGGGTCAGCCGTACTGGGTTGCCCTCGAGCAAAAAGGTCATGGTCAACGGGAACACCCGGAACCGCCCGTGGCGATCCTCGAGGTGCACGGCATCGGCGGCACGACCGGCGACCGCACCACAGAAGCCCGAGCCCGGCTCCTCGACGACCAGGTCGAGGGCGGCAGCGATCTCAGCGACCAGTGGACCGCGAGCGTGGGTGGTCCGGGGGCTGCCATCGGTCGCACGGGGTACTGGCGCACGAGAGCCGACCGTAGGCGAGGTGGAGAGAGAATCCCCGCACAGCGCCGCGGCGCGCTAACGTCTTTGGGTAACCATCTGTCTACTCAGCGTCAGAACAGCGAGGAATCCGATGCGATCGATCCGGCGCAAGATCCACACGGCACTGGTCAGCGTCGCGACGATCGGCATGTTGGCCGGCGTCATCCAAGCAGTGCCCGCTGCCGCAGCACCCGCGCCGCGGCCGACCTTCGCCATCACCCAAGTCGCCTCGGGCCTGAACCTGCCTTGGGACGTCGCACACACACCGGACGGAACGCTGATCTTCGACGAGCGTTTCGGCGGACTGTCGGTTCGACGTACGAACGGCACGGTGGCCGACTTGAGGGCTGACTTCAGCGACCTCTTCGTCCTGGGGGAGACCGGGCTGATGGGCCTCGTCCTGGATCCCGGGTTCACCAGCAACCGCCGTCTGTACACCTGCCAGGGCCACCAGGCAGGAGCAGACAAGGAGATCCAGGTCATCGCCTGGACGGTGGACGCCGGCTACACGGCGGCTACCCGGGTGGCCGATCCGTTGCTCGGCGACATCCCGGTGAACGCGAGCAGCGGCCGGCATGGGGGATGCCGGCTGCGCTTCGATTCCACTGGTTCTCTGATGGTCAGCACTGGCGACAACGCTGTAGGAAGTTTCCGCAGGACCTGACCTCGCTGGCGGGAAAGATCTTGCGGATCAACCCGATGACCGGCGCTCCGGCGGCCGACAATCCGAGGATAGGTTCGGCGAACCCCAACACCCGGCTGCTGTGGAACTACGGG
>JALZIL010000394.1 GCA_030860305.1 Actinomycetota bacterium | reverse complement strand
CGGCGGCGCAGCCGGTCAGGAAGCACCTGCTCGAGCTTGGCCAACGCTCGTAGCGACGTGGCTTCGATCCCGGCTACCGCCGAGCCCGCCCCAACGCGCAGGCCCACGGCGATGGCGACCGCCTCGTCGTCGTCGAGGAGCAGTGGCGGCATGTGGGCGCCTGCCGCGAGCCGGTAACCCCCGCCCGTCCCCGGCGTTGCGTCGACCGGGTAGCCCAACTCCCGGAGACGCTCGACGTCCCGGCGGAGCGTGCGCCCGCTGACGCCCACATTGGCGGCCAACTCGCGGCCCGGCCAGAACCGCTGCGTCTGCAGCAGCGAGAGCAGCCGGAGAACTCGGCTCGTGGGATTGCTCATGACGCAGAGTTTCCCAGCATTGCGGCCGGATCCTGGCCTCGATGGGCCCTATGTTCGAGACACACGGCCGATGCGTCTTCGATCGGCCGACAACCGATGAGTTCCCCGCCTGCCATCCGTCTCAACTCGGGTAGACAGGCGGCAAGACCGACGCCAACCGTTAGGAGCCAGGATGACATCAACCTCGTCTCTTGCCATCGAGGCCACGGGGCTGGTCAAGTCGTTCGGCGATGATCGCGCCGTCGACGGCGTCGACCTCGTCGTGCGTCGTGGCTCGGTCTACGGGGTGCTCGGCCCCAACGGCGCCGGCAAGACCACGACGATTCGAATGTTGGCCACGCTGATCCGCCCTGACGCGGGCAGCGCCACGGTGCTCGGACACGACATCGTGTCGGAGGCCGACGCCGTGCGCGGAGCCATCAGCCTCACCGGTCAGCTCGCCTCGGTGGACGAGGACCTCACCGGCCGGGAGAACCTGGTCCTGCTAGGGCGCCTGCTGGGCTTCAAGCGCCCGGCAGCCAAGGACCGGGCCGCTGAGCTGCTCGAGGCCTTCGGGCTCTCGGAGGCGGCGGGAAAGCTCGTCAAGCACTACTCGGGCGGGATGCGGCGCAGGCTCGACATCGCGGCCAGCATCGTGGTCACTCCGGAGGTGCTGTTCCTGGACGAACCCACCACCGGCCTCGACCCACGCTCGCGCAACCAGGTCTGGGACATCATCAGGGCCTTCGTCGCCGAAGGGACCACCATCCTGCTGTGCACGCAGTACCTGGAGGAGGCGGACCAACTCGCCGACGGCGTCGCGGTCATCGACCACGGCAAGGTGATCGCCGAAGGCACTCCCGGCCAGCTCAAGGCGTCGGTCGCATCCGGTTCGCTGCGGGTTCGCCTGCTCGACCCCGCCCAGCGGCCGGAGGCGAGCGCCGTGCTCGAGCGCAATCTCGGCGCCGTCACACTGGAAGGCGACCCCGCCGCCCTCTCGGCCTCGTGCTCGGACGCGGACCGGGCTGCGGTCGCGGTCGCCGAGCTGGCCGGCGCCGGCGTGGGCATCGCCACCTTCTCGCTCGGGCAGCCGAGCCTCGACGAGGTGTTTCTGGCCCTCACCGGCCATCCGGCGGAACCTGAAACTGCCGCACAGTCCGAAGGCATCGAGGAGGAGCAAGCGGTATGAGCGCCAATCAAGTTACCCAGGTCGACACCGGGTCCGTCGCCGATGACGCCGCCGTCCGGCGGGCCATCGCTTCCACGCCGCGCCCGCCCAAAGCGGCTCCGCTGGCTGCCGCGTTCACCTTCGCCTGGAGAGGGATGCTCAAGGTCAAGCACGTTCCCGAGCAGCTTCTCGACGTCACGATCACGCCGGTCATGTTCGTCCTCATGTTCACCTACATCTTCGGCGGGGCCATCGAGGGTTCCACGGGCGAGTACCGCGACTACCTCCTCCCCGGAATCCTCGTGATGTCGGTGCTGTTCACCACCGTCTACTCCGGGGTCGCCCTCAACACCGACCTGACCAAGGGGGTGGTCGACCGGTTCCGCTCGCTGCCCATCTGGGGCGGTTCTCCGCTCCTGGGATCGATGCTGGGCGACAGTGCCCGCTACCTTGCCAACGGCACCGTCATCCTCGGGCTCGGCTACGCGCTCGGCTTCCGGCCCGAAGCCGGCATCGTGGGCGTCCTCTCGGCGCTGGCGCTGGTCGTGACCTTCGCCTTCGGCCTGTCGTGGTTCTTCACGACCATCGGGCTGGTGCTGCGCTCACCCAGTGCGGTGATGAACGCCGGCTTCATGGGGATCTTCCCACTCACCTTCCTGTCGAATGTGTTCGTGGATCCCACCACGCTTCCGGGGCCCCTCGAAGCCTTCGTCGACGTCAACCCGATCTCGATCCTGGCCACCACGTCGCGTGGGCTGATGCAAGGCAATGCCGATGCCACCCAGATCGGCGTCGTCCTCGCTGTCGCAGCCGCGGTCACTGTCGTGTTCGCGCCGCTGACCGCCCGCCTCTACCGGAAGGGCTGAAGTCCGCCCCAAGCCGACCGGTGACGCCGGCTTGGACCCTTGATCGAGTCCCTCGGTCATCCATGAGAAGGGGGGATGGTGCATCTGGCACCATCCCGCCTTTCTCTTGTCGTTCAGATGTCCGTGACGGGTGGCGCGGGCCGCCCGTTGTATCTGTCTAGCGAACCCGTCCGTCCGCGGTGACCGCGAACCTGGTGGTATTCCTCGGAGAGTCGCAGTCGGTCACGACCACCTTGTACTTCGTTCCGGCAGGGACCCTGAACTCGAGTGACTTCGGAGCATCCGAGCACTTGAAGCTGAGGCCAAACTGCCGCTGATCGGTGGCCGTGTTCCTGACCTGGACCACGCGGATCCCGTCGGTGTCACTGACCTTGCAGACCAGGATGGGGTCCCCGCTGCCGTTCGTGCCAGGACCGCAGGTCAGGGCGGTATCGGGCGGGGTAGTGGTGTTGGTGCCCCAGTCGGACCGAAGATCTGCCTGGCCGAGACCGGTGAAGGTCAAACGCTCGACGTTGCCTCCGTCGGTCGCGTCCATGGTGTAGATCTCGAAGTTGACGTCACGGTTGCTCGAGAAGACGATCCGGGTGTCGTCGGGCGACCAGGCCGAGAA
>JALZIL010000365.1 GCA_030860305.1 Actinomycetota bacterium | reverse complement strand
TCGGGGTGGCGTTCTCCGCGAATCTGATCACCCTTTTCCTGTTCTACGAAGTGATGACCGTGATCACCTATCCCCTGGTGACCCACACCGGTACGCCCGACGCGATCCGGGGCGGTCGGCGCTACCTCGCCTACCAGCTCGGCTCGGCCATCGCCTTCTTCCTCCCCGCGATCGTGCTGACCTACGTCGAGGCCGGCACCTTCGAGTTCACCCCGGGCGGCATCTTCGGTTCGGACGCCAGCGGCGTGTTGTTGGTGCTCGTGTATGTGCTGTATCTGCTGGGCATCGCGAAGGCCGCGTTGATGCCGGTGCACTCCTGGCTGCCGGCCGCGATGGTCGCGCCGGTGCCGGTCAGCGCCCTGCTGCACGCGGTCGCCGTGGTCAACGTCGGGGTCTTCTGCGTGATGCGCGTCGTGCTCGACGTGTACGGCTCAGATTTGGTCGGCGAACTCGGCCTCGGCGCGCTCACGTTGGTGTTGACGTCGATCACGATCCTGGTCGCATCGCTGTATGCGTTCCGGCTGGACAACCTCAAGGGAGTCCTGGCCTACTCGACGATCGGCCAGCTCTCGTACATGATGCTCGGGGTCGCGCTCCTGACCCCGGCCGGGCGCACCGGAGCGGTCTTGCATCTTGTCGGGCACTCGTTCAGCAAGATCACTCTGTTCTTCGCCGTCGGAGCAATCTACCTGTCCGCACACCGGACCTTGGCCAGTGAGCTTCGCGGCATCGGTAGGCAATTGCCATGGACCATGGCCGCTTTCGGAATCGGCGCACTATCGATCATCGGCCTGCCGCCGACGGTCGGCTTCATCGCCAAGTACTTCTTGTTCGTCGGCGCGGTCGAGGGCGCCCAGTGGGCGGTGCTGGTCGTGCTGGCTGTTTCCACGGTGCTCTCGGCCACCTACTACCTGCGGATCCTGCGTTCGGCCTTGTTCGATGCCCCGCTGGCCGTCTCGGCCGGGGGGCCGGCCGAGAGTGCGGGATTCATCGGGACTCCCCGGGTGACCGAACGCGGCCTGCTCGTGCTAGGCCCCATGCTGCTGACCGCCGCCGTCACCGTGCTGCTCGGGGTGGCCCCAGGCTGGCTGCTCGATCTGATCCGGGTCGTCAGCGGTTGATCTTCGGGCTTTAGTCCCCGACTGGCTAACGGCGGATTGGAGTTGTACGACCCGCTTTGGCCGGAAGCTGCCGATGGCGATGAACTCATCCCGCCTCGAGGTTGCTCAGTTCCCACTTTCCACGTATCGGCAGCCGATCTGGCAGCCTTCCCGGCGACACTGGGCAGCCTAGGAGGAAGCCACCTCCAACAGGCGGAGGCGGCCACGTCGGGAATACACCTCATCGCTTCAGACCTTCTCTCTCAGCCTGGAACCGTCGGCCATCAGCTGCTCGGCCGATTCCTGCGCAAGCTCGGCACATACCCGCGCTACGCCCAGCATCTCAGCGACCCACCAGCGGATCCTCCGACCAGCCATGCAGCAACCCAAAATCTCTGACCGTCCTTGGGTCGTGGACGGCGAAGTTGCCGTGCTCAGCCGTTGAGGATCACGCCACGCCACTACTCCTGCGCCGCGATAACAACATCGGATCTGTCGTCGGCTGTGCCATATACGTGCCATAAGCAGGGGCAAACACCGGTCCGCAACGGTTTCAGTGGCGAACCACTTTCAGCGTAGTGACCTGCAGTTTCACCGTTTTCACGCTCAACCGGCTAGGTGGCCTGTTCGACTTAGGAAACCACTGCTCTATCCCCTGAGCTACGAGGGCGGAGGGCGGCGACCTAGCCTAGAACGTCCTGTCGCTCCACCTCGGTCACCTCCGCGGGTCCACGACCAAGACCGAAAGACCACCGATTCCCAACGGATTGCAGGGTCTGGTGGAGACCCGCGAGGGACGAACGATTGTGGCGGATCGGAACGGCCTCTGATGTGGCCTGGATCGTGAACCCGCCATCTGGGCCGGGCGATCAACACGGCCATTCCCGCGGCCTGAGAGGCCCATGCCACTTGCTTCGAGCCTGAGGATCCAAACATGACCACGGCACTGCACGACTGACGGCACACTGGGTCGTCCGGCGGCTAGATTCTGCGGAACCGGGGCCATCATTGCGGCGTCGGACCGAGGACGCTCGTCAATCCAGGAGGCCTTCCGCGTGACCAGTCCGCCGAACGACCCGGACCACCAGCCCTCACAACAGCCTCCACCTCCTCAGCAGGGCGGCCAGCCGCCTCCCTCGGGCTGGGGTACGCCCGAGGGTTCGTCGTCGGGTTGGGGTACGCCGCAGGGTTCGTCGTCGGGTGGGGATACGCCGCAGGGTTCGTCGTCGGGCTGGGGCACGCCTCAGGATTCGTCGTCGGGCTGGGGCACGCCGCAGCCTCCACAAACGCAGGGGCGGGATGAGCCGCCCCCGCCTTCGGGCTGGGGCCCGCCGCAGCCCGCACCTTCGGGCTCGGGCGCAGGTCAGGGTTCGTCATCTGGATGGGGCGTGCCATCAGGGCCCTCGCAGCCAAGTCAGTGGGATCCGCCGGCTCAGCAGTATCCAGCGACTCAGCAGTACCCATCGACTCAGCAGTATCCGGCTGCTGGCGTCCAGCCTCCTGCGCAATCCGGGTCCCAATGGCCGACCCAGCAGCAACCCCTGCAGGCCACGTCACAGTGGTCGACGCATCCCGAGCATTCGGTGCAGCAGCCCTACGCTGGTCCCGGCGCACCGTGGCCCGGCAACCAGGGTATGCCGGGTCAGGGTGGTCCGCCGCGGCAGAAGAGCAACAAGAAGCTGTACGCGATCCTCGCGGCGGTCCTGGCTCTCGTCCTGGTCGGCGGCGGGCTCTTCTTCTTCCTCAGCGGCGACGACATCACCTATCAGGGCCGTGACATCATCGAGCCGGAGAAGGTACTCACCGACGCGGAGTCCGCGTTGGACGGGATAGTCGAGCAGCGCAACGGCGCTACCAACGACGAGACGTCCTGCTACTTCGTCGCCAAGAGCGCTGAGACGACCGACATCGAAGACGGCCTGGCCTGCGGGCCGGCGCTCTTCGTCGACGGTGACGCGGGGCAGCCGTACCTGACCTTCCCGCTCGAAGCCAGTGCGGGGGACGGCGATGCCCGGCTGACGGTGGCACCCGAGCCGCAGGCGCCCGAGCCCACCGAGCTGGCCAACCCCGACCTGCTACTGCGACCTGATGGAGGAACGCCCCCCGAGGGAAACGGCGGCCTGGGCGTACCCGAGCCACCTCGGGCCGAGGCGGGAACCTTCACTGCCGTCCCGGGAGAGGGCATCGAGCTGGACTCCACCCCGGCGACCGCGCGGATCGGCAGCCCGACGATGAGCATCAACGTGACCGGCATCGGAGAGCCGCCAAGGTACGGACAGGGAGACGACGCACGCCGCCCTGCCGAAGGTGAGAAGTTCGTTGCCTTCGAACTCGTCTCGGGCGCTGGCGAGACCGGCCCCATCGCCGAGTTCAGCGTCGCCGTACAGGTAGATGACGAGGATCCGACCCCGCTCCCCGACGGCACCGACCTGTCGGGGGGGCCCTCGACACTGGCCATTTCGGTCCCGGAGGACACCGGCGATGTGAGCCTGGTCGTCACCGAGGGCTCGATCGTCCAACGGCTCTCGCTGATCACCGGTGAGCCGGATCCGGGCAACATCGCCCTCTGGCAACGGGCGAACCGTAACCAGATCGTGGGGTTCAGCCAAGGCCTGACCATCCGGGAGAGCGCCCCCGGGTTCATCACCGAGGACTTCCCCACGACGCTGTCGGTCAGCGAGGTCGGCCTGAGCTACTTCCAGGGGCCCGACAACCTGACCCCTTC
>JALZIL010000364.1 GCA_030860305.1 Actinomycetota bacterium | reverse complement strand
GCCTGTACGAGGTCGCTGCGCATCTGCGGGTCGGCATCCTTGCCCAATCGCGCCTCGGTCAGCCGCAGCGCCAGCCCGATGGTGACCAGCCGCTGCTGAGCGCCGTCATGCAGGTCCCGTTCGATCCGCCGCCGTTCGGCATCACCGGCGTCCAGGATCCGCGACCGTGACGCGGCGACCTCGATCAACTGCCGATCTACCTCGTCGCGTAGCCGCTCGTTGTCGGCGGTGAGCCGTACCGCGGCGACGACGCCGTTGATCAGGCCGGGATCCTCCAACAGTGCGGGATCGTGGACCAGCGCGGCCACCGGTACGCCACGGCGTTCGATCCGGGTGACCGCCCGACGGCCGTCTCCTACCGGAAGGTCGACCGGTTGCTCATGGTCGTCGACGTACGCGGCGGCGGCATCCGACCACGGCAACAGGACCAGTGTCGGGTCACCCAGCGCCCGCCGCAGCGCCGCCCCCAGCGGCGCCGGGGACGCGTCGTCCGGGCCGAGGTCGGCAACCAGACCAGCCACGACGGAGCGCGCCCCTTTGAGCCGCCATAGCCCAAAGACGAAGGCAGCCGCCGCAATTGCCCGCAGCGCCACCAGCACGTAGAACATGCCCTGCTGGGTGAGCGGATCGACGATCGCGTACGACTGCGTCAGCCGGTCGTAGGCAAGGCCAGCCAGAACGGCGGTTCCGGCTGCCAGGACCGGCGCCAGCATTCGGCGTCCGGGTCGGCTGCTGCCCCTCCACCGGAGCGCCACGCTGATCAGCGCGAGCAGGATCGTGACCGTGTTGCCCCAGATGTAGGCGGTGTCGGTGGCGTCGAACCACGTCGGATCGGTGATCGGGAGGAACCGGTTCGGTGCGCAATCGCAACCGCTGCCATCCGGTGGGACAAAGAGGAACAAGCGCGCCAGTGTGCGGAGGGTGGACAGGCTCAGCAGTACGGCGAGCAGGATCCGATCACGGAGCAGCGGCACCAGGCCGGTGGGGAACGCGAGCAGGACCCAGACCAGGAACAGGTAATGCCAGCCGCCGAAGGCGAACCCGATCAGCGACACTTCCTCGTTGGCGGCCGGCTGCAAGGTGCCAACGAACCAGCTGATCCCGACTGCCATCAGCAGCCACCAGCACCGGTTTCCCGGGCGCCGCGCCCACACCAGCATCCCAGCGACCAGGAAGGCCCAGCCGCCCAGGATGTCCGCGATCAGAAACGCCAAGGACCGGCCGGCCTGTTGCTGCGCGCGTTCGGCGAGCACTCCGAAGACGCTCCCGACCACGAGGAGCACCCACTGCAGCAGCGCCCGCAGCCCGCTCTTCACGGCACATCCGATCCCACGATCGGCCCCGTCGCGATGGCCGCGCGCAACCTCGCGCCACTCAACGCCGCCTTGGGAATGAATCCCTGCGCGCCGCAGCCCTTGACGGCGTGCGCGTAATCCGCCGTCGACGTGAGCACCACCACGGGCGGAGGGTCGACGTTTCTGATCATCCTGGCCGTGTCGAGCCCGCTGCGATCGGGCAGCCGTACGTCGAGCAGTACGACATCCGGCGCCAACTCGGCGGCTGCCTGAAGCGCGGAGTGGCCGTCGGCGGCCTCGCCGATCACCAGAAAGCCATCCGATTCGAGCAGACGCCGTGCCACCTCTCGGAAAGCTGCTTGGTCATCCACCAGCAAGACAGTGGGGACCATCGCATCATCGTGACCGCCCAGCAGGCCCTTGCCAACGGGGCTAGCCCTACCCCAAAACGCTGGTCAGCTCCAATGACTCGCCCAATTCGCCGCCCTAGCGTCCACCAGCAAGTCATCAAACAGCTATGGGAGGTACGACAATGCGAACTATGAGGACTGCGGGATGCGGGGTCGGGCTGCTGCTCGCGGCATGCATCGGCCTGTCGGGTTGTGGGAGCGATGCTGGCGACGGCGCAAGTGCCGGCAGCGACGGTGAATCCAGTGCCGATGGCGCACCGGCGGATCCGGGCGGGGTGCCGGCCACCGGCGAGGTGCTCTTCGAGGACCCCCTCGACGATGATCAGAACGGTTGGGCGTTGCCGGAGAACGAAGCGGCTCGGTTCTACTACGAGGACGGCGACTTCATCTGGGAGAGCAAACAGCAGAACCTACGTCCCCACCTGCTCGCGGCAACAATCGGCGAGGCATACGACGCCGGCGAGCTGGAGATGCTGGACGTCGTCGTCCGTGCCGATGTAACAGCAGTCCAGGGCGCGGCTGCCGCGGGAGTCTTCTGTCGGGAGAGCCCGGACACCGACGCCGACTTCCAGTGGTACGAGTTCGTCGTACGGGACGGGTTCGCGGCCATCCGGATCGCCGACACCGAGGGGGATCTTGAGGTCCTCGCCGAGACCGAAGACCTGGCTCTGCCGATGGGCGAGATGTTCACCATGGAGGCAGCCTGCGTCGACGCCGATGGCCAGGCCCAGCTCTGGCTGACCGTCAACGGCGAGGTGACCCTTCAGGCCACACACGACGAGCCGCTCGAGAACGGCGCCGCCGGGCTACAGGCCTACGACGCTCCAGAGGCCGCCAATGCGGAGCGCTTCATCATCCGCTGGCACGAGTTCACCGTGTTCCAAGCCGCGAACTGAGCACCGCGCACGTCACGCCAGGAGAAGAGGACGTCGGGGTTAGCGGGTCACGCCTGGCACCGGCTCGCTCGCCAAGAAGGTGAGGACGAGTTCGGCGAATGGATCTGGTGCGGACAGGTGCACCCGATGGCCGACCGGCAACGTGACCAGGCGGCAGTCCGGGATCAGCCGGGCCATTTCCTCCAGCCGGTATGCGGGAACGTGGCTGTCCGGGCCGCCGTGGATCAACAACGTCGGTGCTGTGATCGAGCCCAGCTGCGACCACCACTGCACGTCCGGGCGGCGGAACTCGCGCAGCACGGTCTTTGCCATATCTAGGTCGAGGTGGCGCCGGATCCACCGGTATCGAGCCACCAGGAACGCGAGAAGTAGCACCCGCGACCGCGGCGGCAGCGAGCGCAGGCCGGGACCCCGGTACCGATCACCCGGGTACGGCGGAGGCGGGGCGTCCTCGATCACCAGCCGGCGCACCCGAGCCGGCTGCTGCTGCGCCACGATCGAAGCCGCGTGCCCACCCAGCGAATGCCCGATCAGGTCGAGGCTGCCGACCTCGAGTGTTTCCAGCAGGAAGATCAGGTCACCGGCAAAGACCTCGAAGGTGTACGGACCGGTCCGGTCGCTGTGCCCATGACCACGCAACTCGGCCACGATGACCCGCCGGCCGGTCGCGGCCAACCGTGGCGCGAACCCGTCCCAGCTCCAGCCCGCGGCGAACAACCCGTGCACCAGCAGGATCGGCTCGCCGTCTGAGTCACCCAGCTCCCGGTACGCAAGCCGGACCCCCGCCCGATCTACGTACCGGTACGTGCCCGCCTCGGCCGTCTCGGTCACCGACACCACGGTAGCCGCGACCACGCCGGCGGCGGTGCTGAACTTCGGCATCACCCCGTCGACCGATCCGCCCGTCGCCATGCGGCTCACCCCTGGAACGCTGACCCGATGGCAAGGCAGCCGATCGATCGGCTCGAGGTGCTGGGGGCACGCCTCCGCGGGCAGTTCAAGGGCTTCGTCGGCAAGCTGATCGACGAGGCGGACCTGGGTGCTCACATCGACGTGGACCACGACACGGCGGCGGCCACGGTCGGGGCGTACGCCTGGCTGCTCGACGAGGTCGGCACCGCCGGGATTCCGCTGAGCAAGGCCGGCTACCTCCCACCGGCTGTGGTGAGCGCGGCGGCTGACGTTCTGCGGCTCGAGGACGAGTGGATCGGCACGCTGAACCGCGAGGCGCACACGCCGCAGGTCTACGAGTTCCGGCAGACCGCACGAGCACTCGGCTTGCTCCGCGTGCATCGCGGCCGGCTGCTCGCCACCCGACTCGGTGCATCCCTGCGCGACGACCCGATCGGACTGTGGACACACCTCGCGGGACGGCTGCCGTTGGCATCACACGAGGCTGGGTACGACGCGGGCGTCCTGCTGCTGCTGATCGCCGCTGCGCAGGCCGGTCCTGACGCCGCCGACCCCAAGGAGGTCGACATCAAGATCGCTTTGGGCCTGCACGCTGGCGGTTGGGGGTTCGGTCCAGCCGTTCGTCCCGCCGACAAGTACGAGGTTGACCAGCTGACCTGGGAAACGGGTACGGTCCTGCGCCGCTTGCGGGCTTACGACGCCGAGTCGGCGTTTCGCGGTCGCGAACGCAGCCAGGCCGAGCGGGACAGGGGCGCCGCATTCGCCCGAGCCGCTCTGCTCAGCTGGGCGTGACGTCCGTCCTGCCACGTTGACTGCCCCGTCTGCAGCTCCCGGGCCGCGAGCACAGCTGCACGTTATGCGCATAACGTCCCGATTTCCGGCCCCCTCCGGGACGTTATGCGCATAACGTCCGGAGAATT
>JALZIL010000240.1 GCA_030860305.1 Actinomycetota bacterium | reverse complement strand
ATACCGTGCGTTTTCCCGCCCGAGAGCTTTTCGACGCAGGCGAGCATGCGGTCACTCTCGACATCTGGGAGAGCCATCTGATGCCGGTCGATGATGCTCAGGAGGTACGGCCATGAGCGGTGACCATTCCGGCAGCGACGCGCAGCTGGCCGCGAAGGTACGTCAGGTCGAGACATTGCTCGAGGAACGGGGGCTGCTGGATGCCGCCGAACTCGACCGGGCGCTAGAGGCGTTCCTCGCCCGGGCCTCGCCGGCCAACGGCGCACGGGTCGTCGCTCGCGCCTGGTTGGACGACGGGTTCCGCGCGAGGCTGCGCACCGACGCGAACACCGCTCTGGCCGAGGTCGACCTGTCGATGGGCGGCGGCCTGCAGGAACAACGCCTGAACGTCGTCGAGAACACAGCCGAGGCACACAACGTGATCGTCTGCACGCTGTGCTCCTGCTATCCGATCGCGCTGCTCGGGCCCTCGCCCACCTGGTACAAGAGCGAGGCCTACCGTTCCCGCGTCGTACGGGAGCCGCGTGCGGTGCTGGCCGAATTCGGCTTTGACCTCGATCCAGGCATCGCAATCACGGTATGGGATGCCAGCGCCGAATCTCGCTACATGGTCCTCCCACGTCGTCCCGAAGGCACCGAGACTCTCGACGAAACGGAACTCGCCGCATTGGTGACCCGTAACGGTCTGATCGGCGTCGCCCCGGTCTGACCCGGCGACAAGAACCCCCGCGATCATGGAGCTGTGACCACGACACGCCGAGGTGCAGCGGTCACAGCTCCATGATCAACTGGAGAATCGGGCCCTTAGTTCACGCTTCAGGATCTTGCCGCTCGGGTTCTTGGGCAGGGCGTCGACCAGCTCGACCTGCTTGGGCAGCTTGAACGCCGCGAGCCGCTCGCGGCCGAATTCAGTGAGGTCGGCGGCCAGCGTCGCCTTGTCGACGTCCGTACGAGGCACGACGACAGCGCATACCCGCTCGATCCACTTGGCGTCCGGCAGTCCGATGACGGCCACCTCGGCGACGCCGGGATGCTCGTACAGCACCTCCTCGACTTCCCTGGAGGCGACATTCTCACCACCGGTCTTGATCATGTCCTTCTTGCGGTCGACGATCGTGAGGTAGCCGTCCTCGTCCATCGTGGCCAGGTCGCCGCTGTGGAACCAGCCGCCGGCAAAGGCCTCGGCGGTCTTCTCCTCGTCGCGGTAGTAGCCGCTCATCACCTGCGGGGAGCGGTGTACGACCTCGCCCACCTCACCGACCGCGACGTCGTCAAGATCGTCGTTGACCACCCTTGTTTCGACGTGCAGAGTCGCCCGGCCGGCAGACCCCGGCTTGGTCAGCTGCTCGTGCGGCGCAAGAACCGTTGCCAGCGGGGCGATCTCGGTCTGTCCGTAGAAGTTCCACAACCGCATGTCCGGCAGGAGGGAAGAAAGCTCCTTGACCGTCTCCACCGGCATGATCGAGGCGCCGTAGTACCCCTTGGTGATCGTCGCGAGCCGGCTCGGGTCGAAGCCGCTGCTGCGCAGGATCCCGATCCACACCGTCGGCGGGCAGAACATCGAGGTGATCCGGTGGTCCTGCACCGCGGCGATCATGTTGTCCGGCGTCGGGGCGTCGATGATGTAGTTGGCCGCACCCAGGTTGAGCGAAGGCATCAGGAAACAGTGCATCTGGGCGCAGTGGTAGAGCGGAAGCGCGTTGAGCACCCGGTCATCCCGGCGGTACTCCCCGTCGATGATGCAACTCAGGTACTGCGCGATCAGTGCCCGATGGGTCAGCTGCGCCCCCTTGGGCCGCGATTCCGTGCCGGAGGTGTACGCGATCTGGGCGACAGCATCGGCGTGCGTCGGCCCCACGGGCTGCGCCACGGCTCCGGGCCGAGCGGTCAGGACCAGATCACTCGGTAGCCCACCGGAGCGTGGGTGTTGCACCGCAAGCGTGGTCGACACGCCGGCCTGTTTCGCCGCCTCGGCGAGGACGTCGGACAGATCGCCGTCAGCCAGCGCGTACACCGGCTCGCAGTGACCGAGGATGAACGCGACCTCTGCCGCGCCGAGCATGAAGTTGATCGGTACGTGGACCGCGCCCAATGCCTGGGTGGCCAGCCAGGACACGACGTACAGATCGCTGTTCCGCGCGTAGACGGCAACCCGGTCGCCGGGTCCCACGCCGGCATCGGCCAACCCGCCGGCCGCGGCTAGCGCGGCGTCGAGGAGTTCACGGTAGCTGTACGTCGTGCCGTCGTAGGCGACCGCCAAGGCGTCCGGCGTACGAGCCGCACTTCGCCGGACCACATCAATAACAGTGTGCCGCATGATCTTCGGGTCATACGCACCGAACAACTCCGCCATTGCGGGTCCTCGCTCCGACCTAGCGCTGCGGGCGGCGCTTGGTGACCTTGCTACGTACGTCGTTGAGCTTTGCCCTGGTGGCCGGATCCTTTGCCATCTGCTGGGCCTTCGCTCCGGCCTGACGGAGCACCTGCTGGCCCTTGGGGCTGCGGGCGAACTGCGAGATCTTGCCGAACATCGAAGCCATTCCAGCGTTCCCTTCTTTCACATGCGCGGGCCGTACGAGCATCCGCACGGCGGGGCGGTCTCCTTCCAAGAGTGCACCATGGTCTGCGTGATGGGGGTACCGCAGGACCAGACGCCGGAATCCGCCGTCCCGGTAATCCGTCTGCGACTGGGGGCGGCACAGCTTCGGCCCGGATCAGCGTCTGCTGATGGCAATCGTCAACCGGACGCCGGACTCCTTCTACGACAAGGGGCGAGCCTACGAGCTAGGCGCCGCGATGGAACGCGTGCATGACGTCGTCGCCGCCGGAGCCGATCTGGTCGATATCGGCGGAGTCAAGGCCGCCCCCGGTCCGGACGTGCCGGCCGTCGAGGAGATCCGACGTACCACGGAGTTGATCGCAGCGACCCGTGCCGCCTATCCCGACCTTGTCATCAGCGTGGACACCTTCCGGCACGAGGTCGCCGACGCGGCCTGCGAGGCCGGCGCTGACCTGATCAACGATCCCTGGGGCGGGGGCGACCGCAAACTACTCGAGGTGGCCGCCGACCGCGGTGCGGCACTGGTGTGCACACACGCCGGAGGGCTGCCGCCACGGACCCGTCCACACCGGGTGCCCTATGCCGACATGATGGCCGACATCCTCGACCGGACACTCGAACTCGCCGAGCTGGCCGTGGCGGCCGGCGTCGAACGCGATCGCATCCTTGTCGACCCAGGACACGACTTCGGCAAGAACACTCGGCACTCACTCGAGGCCACCGGCCGACTCGGGGAGTTGGTGGCCACCGGCTGGCCGGTCCTGGTGTCGCTGTCCAACAAGGACTTCGTCGGCGAGACACTGGACCTGCCC
>JALZIL010000331.1 GCA_030860305.1 Actinomycetota bacterium | reverse complement strand
AGTTCCAGCCCATGCCGTCGGCGTAGGTGTAGATGCGCCGGGGCATGCCGTCCATGCCCAGCAAGTGCATCGGGCCGAAGGTGACGTTGAAGCCGATCAGCATCAGCCAGAAGTGCAACTTGCCGAGACGATCGTCGAGCAGGCGGCCGGTGACCTTGGGGAACCAGTAGTAGGTGCCGGCGAACAACCCGAAGATCGAGCCGCCGAACATCACGTAGTGGAAGTGGGCCACGACGTAGTAGGTGTCGGTCTGCTGGTAGTTTGACGGCACGATCGAGTGCGTGACGCCTGACAGCCCGCCGATGGTGAACATCGCCACCAGGCCGACGCCGAACAGCAACGGCGTGGTCAGGCGGATCCGCCCGCCCCACAGCGTGCCTAGCCAGTTGAAGATCTTCACGCCGGTCGGCACCGCGATGAACATCGTGGACAACCCGAATGCCGCGTTTGCCACCGGCCCCAGGCCCGCGGCGAACATGTGGTGCGCCCACACGCCCCAGCCGAGGAAGGCGATGGCGATCAGGGAGAACACCATCGCCGAGTAGCCGAACAGCGGCTTGCGCGCGAAGACCGGCAGAACCTCGGACACGATCCCGAAGGCCGGCAGGATCAGGATGTAGACCTCGGGGTGACCGAACAGCCAGAACATGTGCTGCCAGAGCACCGGGTCACCGCCGGCGGCCGGGTTGAAGAAGTTGGTGCCGAAGCGCACGTCGAACATCAGCTGCCACAGCGCCACGCCGATGACCGGCATCGCGAACAGCATCAGAAACGACGTGACGAACGTCGCCCAGGTGAAGATCGGCAGGCGCATCAGCGTCATGCCGGGCGCCCGCATGTTCAGGATGGTGACGATGAAGTTGACCGACGACGCCAGCGACGCGATGCCGGCGATCTGCAGGCCGATCGAGTAGAAGACCATCCGCGAGATGTGGTTGGCCTCGGCGACGGCGATTTGGCCCGCCGCCTCCGTGGCGGTCGGGTCGGGGCCGATCAGGTTCAGCGGGGCGTAGTTGAACCAGCCGCCGTCGGGCAACCCGCCGAGGAGTACCCCGGAGTAGAGGAAGATGCCGGCGGCGAGGAACACCCAGTAGCTGAACGCGTTCAGCCGCGGGAACGCCACGTCGCGGGCGCCGATCTGCAGCGGCAGCAGGTAGTTGAAGAACGCGGCGCCCAGCGGCATCAGCGCGAAGAAGATCATCGTCAGGCCGTGCATGGTGAACAGCTGGTTGTAGGCGTCGGCTGACAGCAGGGTGTTGTCAGGGCGGGACAGCTGCACGCGGATCAGCAACGCCTCGATGCCACCGACCAGGAAGAAGAAGAAGGCGGTGAGCCAGTACAGAATGCCGATCCGCTTGTGATCGACCGTGGTGATCCAACTCCAGATTCCGGTTTCGGCGGTGGGACGCCGGAAGGCGCTGCGCCGGGTGACCGGTTCTTGGGCAGTGACAGCCATGGGGTGTCGGCTCCGCTACTCGAGGGTGCGCAGGTACGCCACCAGGGCGTCCACGTCGGCGTCGGACAACTGCAGGTTGGGCATCTGCGAACCAGGCTTGACCGCCTGCGGGTTCTTCAGCCACGCGGTCAGGTTCTCGGGATTGTTCTCCAGGATGTAGCCGGCGAACTTCTCGCGCTGCTGGAAGTGGGTGAGATCGGGTCCGACGCGAGCTTCGTCGCCGCCCTCGTAGCCGGTGATCGCGTGGCAGGCGATGCAGGTCCGCTCGGTGAACAGCTGCTCGCCGCGCGCCGCCAGCTCGCCGGTGGGGCTGGCCGCCGGCTCGGTCTGGCTCTGGATCCAGGCCTCAAAGTCGGCGGCCTCCTCAGCGACGACCGCGAAACGCATGTTGGCGTGCGACAGGCCGCAGAACTCGGCGCACTGGCCTTCGTACTTGCCGGGCTCGCTGGCTTCGATCGTCATGGTCCGTTGGTGTCCTGGGACGACGTCCTGCTTGCCGGCGAGCTTGGGCACCCAGAAGGAATGGATGACGCCCGTCGGGTCGGTGGGCTGCTGGCCGATCGACTCCATCGTCAGGAACACGGGGCGGTCGACGGGGATGTGCAGCTCGTTGGCGGTGATCACGCCCTGGCCCTGCGCACCGGTGTATTCGAACTCCCACCAGTACTGCTTGCCGATGACGCGGACCTGCAACGGATCGGACGGCACCGCGGCGAGGTCGAAGATGGTCTTGACGGTCGGCACCGCGATCGCGGCCAGGATGATCGCCGGGATGATGGTCCACATGATCTCCAAGCGCGTGTTGCCGGCCACTTGCTTGGGGATCGCCTGATCGTCGTCGCCCCGGTCCCGGAAGCGGAACACCGCGTACAAGATCAGGCCCTGCACCAGGATGAAGACCACCACGGCGATGACGAAGACCACGTACCACAGGTTCTGCTGGAGGTCGGCCACC
>JALZIL010000294.1 GCA_030860305.1 Actinomycetota bacterium | reverse complement strand
CGTCCCAGCCGAGCGTCAGTGGTCAGCAGCGTCGCGTCGAGTGCCTCGGCCAGCGCTACGTAGAAAGCGTCCCAGCCCCGGACGTTGTGACGCAGTTCCCAAGCCCGAGTCAGGAACGGCCGGTGGGTGAACCTCTCGCCTGCCCAGTCGTGCAAGCGGTCGATCGTCAGTTCCGCGCCCGAGCGATCTACCTGACCACGAAGAAAGTGCCCCCGGATGACTCCGAACACTTCGACGTCGATGATCTCCGGGGCGGACTGTTCCTCGTCCTCGTCGAGTCTGCGTCGCACGAAGGGGGCGCTCGGACGATTGCTGAGCGCCAAGACCAGAACAGATGCGTCAACGACCAGCATCGGGTTCTGGCCATGGCCCCCGGTGCTCATCCAACGCTGCGAGCACTTCCTCGTTGCTGATGTCGAGATGACTTGGGCTCAGGCGATCCAGCCACTCGGACATGGAGGGTCGCTCCGCCAGCTTCCGAGCCTCGCGGCGGAGTAGCTCCGGAACGCTGATCCCTTTTTCGGCCGCCCGGCGGGCCAAGGCGCGATAGACGTCGTCGTCCACGTCTCGAATCTGAATCGTCTTGGGCATGTTGGACAGCTTACCAACCATTCACGCATGCGGTCATGCGCGAACGCAACTCTGATCTCAGCGGAGCGTTTAGAACGGGACTTGGGTGGCGAGCAGGTCGGTTGCCGGCTCGCGGCCAGACACGGTGCGGCAGAAATCAATCGCGTCCAGGTCGAGCGCCGGCCCGCCCTCGCCGAAAGTCCAGCTCCCGCCCGCTGTACCGGACAGCCGCAGACTGCAGGGTTTCCCATGTCGGATCGACCACTCGGTGACGACGTCTTCGACAAGGACGCCGTCGTGGTCCGCGGTCAAGTCAAGTTTGTGGCCGGTGGCCCGGCTGATGTCGACCCGGTGCATCCACGGATCGCGGGTGAGAATCGTGTCGAGGAGGAAACCGGCTGTCCAGGTCTCTGAGACCCCGCCGACGTCCTGCTGGTCAGGCATGCTGCGCCGCCGGATGAAGCCGGGCGTGCGGCGCCGAGCCCGGGCGGCGCATGGGCCTACAACCGCGAAGCGGTCGATCAGCTCCTGGACGGACAGGGCGGCATTCTTGTCGACCTGAACGGCCGTGAGCGCATCGATCGGTAAGCCACCGCGCTTCTTGGCGGCACGCTGCTGCCGAACCATTTCGCGGATAGAGGCAGCCATCTCGGCCATCCCCAGGACATGGCCGGCCATCGCTCGTACGTCCCAATCCGGGCACTCGGTGGGTCGCGACCAGTCGCGGCCGTCCAGCCCCGCCAGCATGGTCGAGAAACGGTCGTACTCGGTCGCGGCCAGTCGCCTGAGAACGGCTCGATCCAGTGTCGAGGTTCGCGGCCGCGTCGTGGTCGCGTCGGCAGGTTGCGTCGTTCGGGTCATGATCTTCTCCGTTTCAGCGGGGGTAGCCCTACGTGGTCGGCAAACATGTCCATGGCGTCATCGAGCAGCCGCACCCACCTGTCCCCGCCGGGGTCGTTGGCCTGCTGGGCGTTGATCAGTCCGCCGATCAGTGCGGTGAACAGATCGAATTGGTCCAACTCCTCGACCCCGAAGCGGGCCAGATGAGCCCGACCGCGCTCGAACACCTCGACCGACGGTGCGTAGGACTCGGGGCTGGGCACAAAGCCTGGGATCGTGCGCTGGTTCATCAACTGATGCCGAGCCGGATCGACGATGGCGAAGTCGACGAACGTACGGGCGATCTGCTTCAGCGCGGATCGCGGTTCCACCGACAGCGTCGGCTCTACTCGGTCGACGACCGCGACGTAATCCGACCAGGCCTGTCCGAACATCGCGTCGTAGATGTCGTTTTTCGATCTGAAGTAGGAGTACAGCGAGGGCGCCCGCATCCCGATCCGGTCTGCGACGTCCCGCAGGGTCAGCTCGGCCAAGCCCTTCTCACGGGCGATTCCCCAGGCAGCCTGAAGGATTTCGGTACGGGTAGCCTGTCGACGTTCGGCCTGCCTATCACGGACCGGGGTTCCTAACATGATTAGGAGCATGCTCACCTGCATCGCATCCGTCAAGGGCGGTTGGCGTGCTCAGCGCCTTTTCTTACCTATGCTCAGCCCGGCGGAGGCAGCGCTTCCCCGCGCCGCAGTGCTCCGATGCGTTGTTGCACATCCAGGAAGGAGAGAGTCTCCGGCTCGGTCGGGCGCAGGATCTGCTGGTAGGCGGCGATCCCGTCGGCCCGGCTGCGACGGGCGACGGCGTACGCGGCCACTGCCCTGACCGACAGCGACTCGTCGTCTAGCCCGTCGAGTACGGCTCGCTCGGCCAACTCGCGGGTGTGCCGGTCGTCGTTGCCGTGGCCCTCGATCCGACTGATCAGGGCAGTGGCTGCTCGACAGCGAACCTCGGCGTCCGGGTGGGCTAGCAGGGAGATCAGCAACGAGCTGATGCGTGGATCGTGAATCTCCGCCACGACGTTGACGTCGGTGGGCTCCAGGCGGCCGGCCAATCGGTCGACGTAGCGATGCGGGCATGCCCGGGCCACGGCTCTGCGGGCCGCCGCCTGAGCGTCGACGGCACTGGCGCCGAGGCCGTTGAGCAGCCGGGCATGTTCGTAAGGTCTCGAGGTGGAGCCGCGGTAGAGCTCGAGCACCCGGTCCACGGCGGCCGCGCCGAAGGCGCCCAGGGCACGCATGGCGCTGCGGCCTTCGGCGGCGTGCCCGCGGCTCTCGGTTCGATAGACCTCGGCGATCGCCGCGTCTATGCGGCGGGTCAGATCGTCGGCCGACGCGTCAGTGCCCATGTCACCTCCCGCCCGGCGGCTCCGGCGGCGCCGGCGTCTCCGGTCAGCTTTCGATCTGCCCGGTCGCAGCCCCGGGCTAGCTTCTCGGTGTGCGAATCGGAATCGTCATCTTGCCCGAATTGCGTCGTCCCGAGCTGGTTCGTCGATGGCAGTTGGCTGAGGCATTCGGCTTCGACCACGCTTGGACCTACGACCATCTCGGCTGGCGCACCCTGGTCGATTCGCCGTGGTACTCAGCGGTTCCCACCCTGAGTGCCGCGGCCATGGTGACGTCTCGGATCCGACTCGGGACCTTCGTCGCTTCGCCGAACTTCCGGCACCCGGTTCCGTTCGCGCGCGAGCTGACCGCTCTGGACGACTTGAGCGAGGGTCGGTTGCTGCTCGGAGTCGGCTCCGGCGGAATAGGATACGACACCGCCGTTCTCGGCGAGGGAGACCTGCCGTTATCGGCTCGTACGGACCGCTTCGTCGAGTTCGTGGAGCTGCTGGACACCCTGCTCCTCCAGAGCAGGACGACGTGGACCGGCACTCAGTACGCCGCGGTCGAGGCGCGAATCATCCCCGGTTGCGTACAGGTCCCGCGGATCCCATTTGTGGTGGCGGCCAACGGTCCTCGGGCGATGCGACTCGCCGTCCGGTACGGGCAGGGCTGGGCGACCAGCGGGAATCCGAACCGGGCCGAAGTCATCGACTGGTGGGACGCACTGGCTGGTGTCTGCCGTCGGTTCACCGACGAGTTGGCCAAGGAAGGTCGAGATCCGGCCACCATGCAGCGCTACCTGCAGGTGGATGCCGGGCCGGTGTTCTCCATGTCATCGGTGGAGTGCTTTCGGGATGCCCTCGGCCGGGCCGCCGAGCTGGGCTTCACCGACGTCGTGACCCACTGGCCGCGGGCCGACGGTCCGTACGCCGGCTCGGAACAGACGTTGGAGCGGATCGCCGCCGAGGTGCTGCCCGGCCGCGACGAGCTGTGACCGAGTTGATCATGGGAGAAAGGGGGGTTTCTCGGACGGGAATTGCCCTAGTTCCGATGATCAACGCGAGGTTATCGCCAGGAAGGGCCCCCGCGGCTGATGAAGACTCGGCCGTCCTTGGTCGTCCGCCAGTCGAAAGGATCGTCCTCGGGGCCGCTCAACCTGATCGCTCCTGGCCTGGCCGTTCGCCGGCAAGCACGAAACGACCGTCGGCAAGCTGCCCGACCAGACCGTCGAGCAATAGAGACACCAGCGCACGATACCGTTGTGTGCGATCAGCCCAAGCGAGGTCGAGAGCACCGATACCGACCGGCTCCGAGGTCGCGCGCAGCACGTCCAGCAGCCGTCCGCGTACCTGACGATCGGTGCCCTCGAACCGCTGGGCGCGGCGCCTCGGTCCGGCATAGGCTGGCGCACCGGCCAGCTGCCAGGCGCAGTCCCGCCGGATCGGGCAGGCCGGACAGTCGGGAGCGGTTGCCGTACACACCAGCGCCCCCAGCTCCATCACCGCCACCGAGAACACCGCGGCTCGAGCCGGCTCGGCGGGCAGCAGCAGCTCCATACTCGCCCGGTCGGCCGCGGCCACGCTCGCACCCGCCTGCGCCCGACCGTGTACGGCACGGGCCAGCACTCGTGCGACATTGGTGTCCACCACCGGCGTTCGGGCACCGAAGGCGAATGCCGCGACCGCACGCGCGGTGTACGCACCTATCCCGGGCAGCGATTCCAGGTCGCCGACGGCCGACGGCACATTGCCGGCGAAGCGGGTGACCATCTGCTGGGCCGCTGCATGTAGTCGCAGGGCGCGGCGGGGATAGCCGAGCTTGCCCCAAGCGCGTACCGCCTCGGCCGGCGAATCGTCGGCCAGCGCGGAGGGATTCGGCCAGCGCGCCATCCATTCGGCCCACATCGGGAGGACGCGGGCCACCGGGGTCTGCTGCAGCATCACCTCGCTGACCATGACTGCCCACGCCGACACGCCGCTGTGGCGCCACGGGAGGTCACGCGCCGCGGCGGCGTACCAGTCCAGGATGAGCTGCGGTTGCAGTGTCCCGACGCCGGCGTATTTTGTTGCAGTGGTGGGCGCTGGGTGAGTCGAGGGCGCGCGCGCGGCCGTCATCATCGAACACTCTCGCACGACCACGGCGTGGGAGAGCCGGGCTCGGCTCCGGCGCAGATACCGTCGTAAGATGCTCCGCCCGATCGGTCAGTTGCCCCCGCAGATCTACTGGCGACGGCGACTTCTGCTGATTGGGATCGTGCTGGTCGTCAGCTTCGCCGCAGGGTGGGTCTTCATCGGCGGCGCTTCGGGGGACCCGGAGGGTACGCAGACAGCCGCATCTACGCAGAGCACCGCTCGGCCGCCGCTGGACGAGCAAGCTCTACCCGGCCTGGAACAGGTTCTGCCCAGCCTCGTTCCCCCAACGCCCGCTGCCTCCGATACGCCGGCGGCGGGCTCGACGCCCGTACCCGCTCCGGCACCTGCACCGGCGCCGGTAGAGCCGGGACCTTGTCCCGACGAGGCGATCGGGCTGACGGTGGGGTCGGAGTTCCCTGACTACGCCGCCGGTAGCAAGCCGCTGCTCGGCCTGAACGTCACCAACATCGGCGCCGTACCGTGCCTGCGCGATCTTGACCTCGCGCTGCAGGTCTGGGGCCTGTTCGCCGCTGACGGGACTCGGCTGTGGGGCAGCAGCGACTGCTACCCCGAACCGTCAGTGCCGAATGTGGCTCTACTGCAGCCAGGTCAGGTCGCGACGTTCACCATCATCTGGTCGGGCCTCACCAGCGAGCCGACCTGCTCGGTTGACCGGGAAGCGCTCGGCCCGGGCAGTTATATCCTGCGGGGGTATCTCGGCGCCGTCCTCAGCCCCGACGTACCACTCGTCCTCACCTGACCGATCCCGCCTGTAGATCGGTCGGCCCGCACGGTGGGGAGGATCGGACCGCATAGTCCCGGTCGAATCCTCCCCGCGGCGCGGACCCACAGGGTGCCGCGCTGTCCACAAGTCCGTTCTGGGCGACACACATGGTCCAGGCATACTCGATGCTCGAAAGGTGCACCGCCGACGAGGGATGCCACCCTCGCTGACTCAGCCGGCGCTCGAGCAGAACCGCGTCGTCACCCGGTCCCAAGCACCCCAGAGCGGTCTGCGCGGCCACATCATCGATCGCTTCCGAGATTCCGCCGGATGGCAGGTCCTGGCGCCGGGCGTCTACTGCACGGAACCCGGAACTGTGACGTGCATGGCCCTGGCCTGGGCCGGCGCTCTGATCGGCGGGTCCGGGTCTGTCCTGGCCCACCAGACCGCTGCCGTCCTGCATGGCCTGGCTGAGGGTGAGCCCCTGCCGATCCGCGTCTTGCTACCACACAGCAGCCGGCTGGCAGACCGATCGTGGGTCAGGTTTCAGCGCCAGCGAGACCATGTCCGGCTGCCCGCCGCAGCGGCTCGACCGGCACGAACTCGGGTGGAGGACACCGTCCTAGACCTGTGCGCCCAGGGTGAGCCGGCCGAGGTCATCAGCTGGATCACCAAGGCGGTGCAGCGGCGGCTCACCTCGCCCGCTCGTCTGCTGGCGACCCTCGAGGTGCGGCATGCGATCCGTCATCGGGACCTGATCAGGCAGGTGCTCGGCGACGCCGTGGCCGGTGTCCACAGCCAGCTGGAGTACCGATTCGGCCGGGACGTGGCGCGATCGCACGGGCTGCCGACGGGTCAGCGACAATTCCGCGTGCCGGCCACCACCCGGCTCGCGGACGTGGCGTATGAGGAGTTTGCGCTGCTCATCGAGCTGGATGGTCGGATCGGCCACGTCGAGGAGGGGATGTGGCGCGATCGCCGGCGAGACAACGCTCACGCGATCGTCGGGTGGCTGACGCTGCGTTTCGGCTGGCGGGAGGTCGTGCAGACGCCCTGTGCTGTGGCCGCTGACATAGCCGCAGTCCGCTGGGCTCGCCTGCTCCCGCCTCACACGTAGCGGTCGAGGATGCTGTTCTCGGCCAAGCGGGACAGACCCTCGCGGATGCTGCGGGCGCGGGCCTCACCGACACCGTCCACGGCCTGAAGATCCTCGATCGTTGCCGCAAGCAGCTTCTGCAAGGCGCCGAAGTGGTCGACCAACCGGTTGATGATCGCCGGAGGCAGGCGCGGCACCTTGTTCAAGAGCCGGTAGCCCCGAGGGCTGATCGCAGCGTCCAGAACCTCCGGGGCAAGGCCGAACCCGAAGGCACGGGCCATCTGGGTCAAGTCGAGCAGATCGGTCGAGGACAGTTCCTGTAGTTCGGTGAGAACTTCCGAGGCTTTACGGGCCTTGCGGCTGCCGGGAAGGTAGTCGCGGGCCAGCAGCTCACGGTCGTCCTCGATGCCGCCGAGGAGTTCGTCGAGCTGCAGGGACAACAGCCGTCCGTCGACACCCAGTTGCATGACGTAGCCGTGGATCTCGTCGGCGATCCGCCGCACCATCTCCAGGCGCTGGCTCACGCTCATCGCGTCCCGGACCGTGACCAGGTCTTCGATCTCGAGGGTCAGCAGGGTTCCGGCCACCTCGTCGAGGCGAAGCTTGTACCGCTCGAGGGTGGCCAGGGCCTGGTTGGCGCGGGACAGCACGGTCGTGGGGTGCTCGAGGGTGTGCCGGCGTCCGGCGACGTACACGCTGATGATCCGCATCGACTGACTGACCGAGATGACCGGCAGACCGGTCTGGATCGCGACCCGCTCGGCCGTACGGTGCCGGGTCCCCGACTCCTCGGTTGGAATCGACGGGTCGGGCATGAGGTGCACACCGGCTCGTACGATCCGGCTGAGATCACCAGAAAGGATCACCGCACCGTCCATCTTGGCGAGCTCGCGCATCCGGGTGGCAGCGAACTCGACGTCCATCGGAAAGCCGCCGGTACTCATGCCCTGCACGAGCTTGTCGTTGCCGAGCACGATCAAGGCGCCGGTGTTGCCGGCCAGGATGCGCTCCATGCCCTCCCGCAGGGCCGTACCGGGGGCGATCAATGCCAGCACGATGCGCATCGAGACGTCGGGGTCGGGTTCGACCACGGATGGCACGCCTCCTCCCTGCATGACTGGTCGGCCGCTGGATGGCCCGTCGCGTCGACACGACACACGTATCGGCGCTCGGTCACCCGCGCGCTTGTGGTCAGCATAGGTCGCCGATGCAGCCGTTGCTCCCAACAGCGGGCTCGGCCGGCACGTGGGCTCGGTCGGCTCAGCGCAGCAGCGCCCCGAGGGCTGCTGCCAAGGTCGGAACTTCTCTTATGTCGGCGGAATCCGATCCAGATCCCGCCGAGCCCGAACTGTTCGTCCCCGCCGGGCCATTCGGCGGGGTCGTGCCATCTGGCGGCACGATGATCGTGTGGTAACCCAGCCGGGTGGCTTCGGCGATCCGACGGGAAAGCCCGCGTACCCGGCGGAGTTCGCCGGACAACCCGACCTCACCGATCGCGATCACCCGACCTGGCAGGGCCTTGTCCAGCCGGGCCGAGGCGATCGCCAGCGCAAGAGCTAGATCTGCGGCCGGCTCGGTGATCCGTACGCCGCCGACGGTGGCCGCGAACAGATCCCGGTCGGACAGCCGAAGCCCGGCATGGCGTTCGACGACAGCCTGCACCAGAGCGACTCGTGAGCTGTCCAGACCGCTGACCGCTCGGCGCGCGGGACCGCCGCTGGTCTCGTTGACCAGGGCCTGGACCTCGGCCACGAGCGGCCGGGTGCCTTCCATTGCCACGGTCAGGCAGGTCCCGGGGACTGGTGCGCGCTGGCTAGAGACGAACATCGCCGAAGGGTCAGGTACGCCGACGATGCCGGTCTCCTCCAGGGCGAAGCAGCCGACCTCCTCGGCGTTGCCGAACCGGTTCTTGGTGGCCCGCAACAGCCGCAGGGCCGAATGCCGTTCCCCTTCGAAGCTGAGGACCACATCCACGAGGTGTTCCAGGGTTCGCGGTCCGGCGACGCTGCCGTCCTTGGTGACGTGCCCGACCAGGATCGTGGGCAGGTTGCGCCGCTTGGCAACGGCCGACAGCGCAGCAGCGACCGTACGAACCTGGCTGACCCCGCCATCGGTCCCCTCGGTGGCACCGCAGCGGATCGTCTGGACCGAGTCGATGATCAGCAGGGTGGGTGCCACGGCTTCCACCTGGCCCAGGGCAGCTGAGAGGTCGTTCTCCGCGGCCAGGAACAACTGGTCGTGGCGGGCACCTATCCGCTCGGCCCGCAGCCGGATCTGCCCGACCGACTCCTCACCGGAGACCACGAGCGCCCGCCCCTTGCCGTCGACAGTCCACTGCTTGGCCACCTCGAGCAGCAGCGTGGACTTTCCGACCCCCGGCTCGCCGGCCAGCAGGACGACCACTCCGGGGACCAGTCCGCCGCCGAGCACCCGGTCTAGTTCGCCGACCCCGGTCGGTTGGGCGGCGGCCGGCAGGATCGACAAGGCGGTCACCGGAGTGGCTGGGCTCGTGACCGGGCCGGCGACACTCGACGCACGGACACTGGCCGCAGACCCAGACTGCTCGACCGATCCCCAGCTCTGGCACTCGGGACAGCGCCCGAGCCAGCGCGGCGGGGCGTACCCGCACTCGACGCACTTGTATGCGGGACGTGCGGCGCGAGCAGGGGTGGGGGCCACGCCGCGCACGCTACGGCGATCCACCGACAAGCATCGCCGTTATGCGCATAAGGGTCAGGATTCGTCGGGCGGTTTCGCCGTTGTGCGCATAAGGGTCAGCTTGGGTGCGCTACGAGGCGTCGGCGTCACCTTCCCAGGCCTCGACGAAGTTTCGTACGGCCAACCGAGCCAGGTCGCGGCGGGTACCCGGCTGCTCGCTCCAGGTCAGCGCCTGGGAGGCGAGTTCCAACTGTCGGGCCTCGTCCAGGCGATCCAGCATTCGCTCGA
>JALZIL010000278.1 GCA_030860305.1 Actinomycetota bacterium | reverse complement strand
TCCCGGCCGGTGGGACGTTGGCTCCAGTAGCACAGGGAGGGAACACAATGGGAGAGCGCTCATTGCGCGGTAGTCGGCTCGGCAGCATCAGCTACGAGACCGACCGCAACGCCGAGCCCATCGCTCGACAACTGATGCAGTACAAGTGCGCTAATGGACATTCCTTCGCAGTTCCCTTCGCCGATGACGCCGAGGTGCCGTTGGTCTGGGAGTGCAAGAACGACGGATCGCCAGCCCGCCTGGTCGGTGGGGACGAGCCGGCAGCCAAGAAGGGCAAGCCACCGCGGACCCACTGGGACATGCTTTTAGAGCGACGCAGCATCGATGATCTCGAAGAGGTTCTGGCCGAGAGGCTGGAAGTTCTACGCGGACGTCGCGCCCGCTCAGCCTGATCTCAGCAGCCGGTCCGGTACGGACCAGAATCGCCCGGTCTCGCGACCGGGCGATTCTACTTTGTTGCCCATGCTCTATCGGTACGGCTATAGACCATTGATTTCGGTGCTTAGTCAGGGAAAGCTGCGCGCCAGCGACTCCAGATCCGGGACCGACCCGGACGGCTGACCGGCGCGAGGCTGACATGGCATCCGAGACTGCTGTTCCTCCTTCTGCCTCATCGCCGGCTCTCGATGAAGACGCTGCCCGACTGGCCGAACTCGGTTACAAGCAGGAGCTACATCGAGGCTTGTCCGGGTTCTCCAACTTCGCGGTCTCGTTCTCGATCATCTCGGTCCTGGCCGGCTGTATCACGACGTACTACCTCGCGATGGACGCCGGCGGGCCGATGGCGATCACCCTGGGCTGGCCACTGGTGGGAATCTTCGTCCTGATGGTCGCCCTGGCCATGGCCGAGGTGTGCTCCCGGTACCCCACGGCAGGCGGGCTCTACTGGTGGGCCGGTCAGCTGGCCACGAAGAACAAGCGGATCTGGGCCTGGTACGTCGGCTGGTTCAACTTCCTGGGCGAGGTCGCGGTCACCGCGGCCATCGACTATGGGGCTGCGATCACCTGGATGGCGGTCCTCAACCTGGTCTTCGGGCTCGAAGTCACGCCGCTGAGCACCTTCTTTGCCTTTTTGATCATCATCGCCCTGCACGGCCTGCTGAACACCTTCGGCGTCAACTTGGTCAGGCTGCTGTCGAATGTCAGTGCGTGGTGGCACATCGCCGGTGTGACGATCATCGTCGGGGTTCTGGTCTTCGTCCCAGACCAGCACCAGACGCTGCAGTTCACCTTCTTCGAGTTCAAGAACGAGACCGGCTGGACGAACGTGGTCTACGTCTTCCTGATCGGTCTGCTCATGGCGCAGTACACCTACACCGGGTACGACGCCTCCGCGCACGTCGCCGAGGAGACCATCAACGCCTCACGAGAGGCGCCCAACGGCATCGTTCGCAGCGTCTGGGTCTCGATCCTCGCAGGCTGGGCCCTGCTGATCGCGGTCACCGCGTCGATCCAGGACTATGCCGCCCAGCGGGCCACCGAGACCGGCTTGCCGCCCGCGCAGATATTCATCGATGCCGCCGGGCGCACCACCGGAATCCTCCTGTTGCTCATCTGCGCGGTCGCGCAGTTCTTCTGCGGAATGGCTTCGGTGACGGCGAACTCACGGATGACCTACGCCTTCAGCCGGGACAACGCCCTGCCCGGCTCCAAGCTCTGGGCCACGGTGAATCCCCGCTCCGGAACCCCGACCAACTCGATCTGGCTCTGTGTCGTCCTGTCGGCGATCCTCGTGCTGCCGTCCCTCTACAGTCTCACCGCATACTTCGCGGTGACTTCGATCGCGGTGATCGGGCTATACATCGCTTACGTGACACCGGTCTACCTTCGGCGGCGGAGCCCCGATTTCGTGAACGGCCCATGGAATCTCGGCAAGTGGAGCGCCCCGATCGGGTGGATCGCGGTCGCCTGGGTGGCCTTCATCGTGATCCTGTTCATGCTTCCGCCGTACTCCCCCGTCACGATCAGCTCGTTCAACTACGCGCCGCTGACGGTTGCGATCGTCCTGGTCTTCGCCACCGTCACCTGGATTGCCCGTGGAAAGAAGAACTTCATGGTCAGGCCGCCGGAGGGACACACGACGGTGCCGGCCGAAGAAATCCTGCACGAATGAGCCAGTCACCACTGGGGCTTGACGATCTGCGGTTCCGGGTCCAGGACGGGTCGATCGACACAGTGGTGGTCGCGTTCACCGACATGCAAGGCCGGCTGCAGGGCAAGAGGTTGCACGCCCACTTCTTCCTCGACGAGGTCCTCGGGCACGGGACCGAGGGCTGCAACTACCTGCTGGCCGTTGATGTCGACATGAACACCGTCGAGGGGTACGCGATCAGCTCCTGGGAGCGCGGGTACGGCGACATGGAGTTCGCCCTCGACCTCTCGACCCTACGGCTGATCCCGTGGCAGCCTGGCACCGCGATGGTGCAGTGCGATCTTCGCTGGCTCGACGAGGAGCGCAGTCCCGTACGCCAGTCACCGAAAACGATTCTGGCCGAGCAGGTGGCACGGGCGGCCGAGCAGGGCCTGGTTGCCTTCGCCGGTACCGAACTGGAGTTTCTGCTCTTCGATGACACCTATGAGCAGGCCTGGACGGCCGGATATCGCCAGCTCAGGCCGGCGAACCAGTACAACGTCGATTACTCGATTTTCGGAACGTCACGGGTGGACCCGCTCCTGCGCGAGATCCAGAACGGCATGTACCTCGCCGGCCTGACCCCCGAGTCGATCAAGGGCGAATGCAACCTCGGCCAGCACGAGATTGCCTTCCGCTACGACGAAGTCATCCGCACTGCAGATCAGCATGCGGTCTACAAGAACGGGGCCAAGGAGATTGCGGCCCAGCACGGCAAAGCGCTCACGTTCATGGCCAAGTTCGACGAACGCGAGGGCAATTCCTGTCACATCCATATGAGCCTGCGCGGCGCCGACGGCTCGACGGTCTTCGATACCGGCGCCGGGCCGACGCCGTTGTTCGAGCGCTTCGTGGCCGGCGTAGAGGCGACGCTGTCCGACTTCACGTTGATGTACGCCCCGAATATCAACTCGTACAAGCGCTTTGCCCCAGGCTCGTTTGCACCGACGGCCATCACCTGGGGACGGGACAACCGGACCTGTGCGCTGCGAGTGGTCGGACACGGCGCCGGCCTGCGGGTCGAGAACCGGTTGCCCGGCGGGGACGTGAATCCGCATCTGGCCCTGGCGGCGATGCTGTCCGGCGGCCTGTACGGCATCGAGAACGAATTGGCCCTCGAACCTGAGTTCATCGGCAACGCGTACTCCTCGGACAAGCCGACCGTGCCCCGCACGCTGCGGGCTGCACGGGATGCGTTCGCTGATTCCGAAGTCGCCCGGAACTGCTTCAGTGACGAGGTCGTCGACCACTACGTCCACTATGCGGACGTCGAATTGGCCGCCTTCGAGAGCGCGGTCACCGACTGGGAGCGAGTCCGAGGTTTCGAGCGGCTATGAACACAGCGGCCACCTTCGACGTGATCGACCCGGCGACCGAGGAGCGGGTTCGTACGGTCGAGCTCGCCTCGGTAGAGGAAACCGATGAGGCAGTCACTCGCGCGCGTATCGCCTTCCACACTTGGCGTCGCGTCGATCCGGCCGACAGGGCTCGGCTGCTGCGGCGGTTCGCCGATGCCGTGGATGGCGCGATCGAGGAGCTGGCGCAACTCGAGGTTCGCAACTCCGGGCACACGATCGGCAATGCCCGCTGGGAGGCAGGCAACGTTCGGGATGTCCTGAACTACTACTCGGCCGCTCCCGAGAGGCTGTTCGGCCGGCAGATCCCGGTGGCCGGCGGGGTGGACATTACGTTCAAGGAGCCGCTCGGCGTCGTCGGGATCATCGTGCCGTGGAACTTCCCGATGCCGATCGCCGGTTGGGGCTTCGCGCCTGCGCTGGCAGCCGGAAACACCGTGGTACTCAAGCCGGCCGAGCTGACTCCGTTGACGGCGATGCGCATCGCGGAGCTCGCGTTGGAGGCGGGGCTGCCACAGGACGTGTTCACCGTGCTGCCCGGCAAGGGCTCGGTGGTCGGACATCGACTGGTCACCCATCCGGAGGTGCCCAAGATCTGTTTCACTGGGTCCACCGCTGTGGGTCAGCAAATCATGGGCGAGGCCGCTCAGCACCTCAAGCGGGTCACCCTCGAACTGGGCGGGAAGAGCGCCAACATCGTCTTCGCCGACGCGGACGTGGAGCAGGCCGCGGCAACCGCGCCGTACGCAGTGTTCGACAACGCGGGCCAGGACTGCTGTGCCCGTAGCCGAATCCTCGTGCAGCGCAGCGTGTACGAGAAGTTCATGGGACTACTCGAACCCGCGGTTGCCGGTGTGCAGGTCGGCTCCCCCGGCGAAGCTGCCACCGAGATGGGCCCCCTGATCAGCGCCGGCCAGCGTGACTCGGTCGCCTCCTACGTGGAGGACGACGACGTTGAGGTGGCCGTGCGCGGCTCGGCGCCGGAGGGACGTGGCTGGTTCTACCCGCCGACCGTCGTACTCCCCCGGGCAACAACCGACCGGGTGTGGACCGAGGAGGTGTTCGGACCCGTCGTCGCAGTGCTGCCTTTCGAGGACGAGGCTGAGGCGGTCGAGATGGCCAATGACAGCGCCTACGGTCTGTCGGGCTCGATCTGGACCCGTGACGTGGGCCGCGCCCTGCGGGTCGCACGTGGGGTGGAGGCCGGCAACCTATCGGTGAACTCGCACTCCTCCGTGCGGTACTCCACGCCGTTCGGCGGCTTCAAGGCCTCGGGGATCGGCCGCGAGCTCGGTCCCGACGCGCTGGACAACTTCACCGAGGTCAAGAACGTCTTCATCGCGACCGGGGATGCCTAGATGGCGGGCCGGCTGACCGGACGTACGGCGGTGATCACCGGAGGGTGCAGCGGAATCGGCCTGGCCAGTGCGCGCCGCTTCGCGGCGGAGGGAGCCCGCGTGGTGATCGGTGACGTTGACGAGGTGTCCGGCACCCGAGTGGCCAGCGAACTCGACGGGCACTTCGTCGCCTGCGATGTGACCGACCCCGAACAGGTCGAGGAACTCTTCGCGGTCAGCAACAACGAGTACGGCAGCGTCGACGTGGCCTTCAACAACGCCGGGATCTCTCCGCCCGAGGACGACTCGATCCTCACGACCGACCTGGCTGCCTGGCGCCGGGTCCAGGAGGTCAACCTGACCAGCGTGTACCTGTGCTGCAAGGCGGCGATCCCGTACATGGTCGAGCAGGGCAAGGGTTCGATCATCAACACGGCATCCTTCGTCGCAGTGATGGGTGCGGCCACCTCGCAGATCTCCTACACCGCCAGTAAGGGTGGCGTGCTTGCGATGTCGCGCGAGCTCGGGGTGCAGTTCGCCCGGGACGGAGTTCGGGTCAACGCGCTGTGCCCCGGCCCGGTGAACACACCGCTGCTGCAGGAACTGTTTTCCACTGATCCGGCGCGTGCGGCCCGCCGATTGGTGCACATCCCGATGGGCCGCTTCGCCGAACCGGACGAGATCGCTTCTGCCGCATTGTTTCTGGCCAGCGACGACTCGAGTTTCATGACCGCTTCGACCTTCCTGGTCGACGGCGGGATCAGCGGCGCCTACGTGACCCCGGTCTAGGGGTGAGCGCATGCCTGCCCCGTTGATCGGTCTGAGTGCCTACGTCGAGCCCGCGTCGTGGCGTACCTGGCGTGACGTACCGGCGGCTCTGGTGCCACACCGTTACGTCGACCACGTCCTCGCCGCGGGCGGTGTACCGGTCATCGTGCCGCCCGCCGCCACGACCACACCGGAGATGCTCGGGGTGGTGACGGCCCGCCTCGACGGGCTGATCCTCGTCGGCGGGGCCGACCTCGATCCGGCGCGGTACGGCCAGTCACCGCACCCCTTGGCCCAGCGCCCAGTGCCGCAGCGAGATGCAGCCGAAATCGCCCTGCTGATGGGGATGCGTCAACGGCGGCGGCCGGTGCTCGGGATCTGTCGTGGCCTGCAGGTCATGGTTGTCGCCGCGGGAGGGCAACTGATCCAGCACCTCCCTGATGCACTCGGCCACGAGGACCATTCACCGGGACAGGGCGTGTACGGCGAGCATGATGTGCAGATCTCACCGACCAGTCAGCTGCACTCGATAGTGGGTCCCGCTTCCCGGGTGTCCAGCTACCACCATCAGGGGGTTGCCGAGCATCCCGGCTATCTGGCCACCGCCTGGGCGCCGGATGGCACGGTCGAGGCCATCGAGGACCCGGAACTACCCTTCTGCATCGGTGTCCTCTGGCATCCCGAGGTCGGCTCAGACCCCAGGCTGTTTCGAGCGTTGGTGACCGCGGCGGCGAAGGGCCGCTGAGAGAAGTCAGCCAGAGAGGCTACGGGCCAGTAGGGTCCTAATCTGTGTCTAGTTCTGCTTCGCGGCTGTAGCGGGTCTCCTGGACTGAGGGGGCGTTGTCCAGATGCGAACCGCGCTGGTCGGCCGGGAACGTGAGTTGGCTGCGCTCTCGGACTGCCTCGAAGACGCGCTGTTCGGCCAGCCACGCCTTGTTGTGTGCCGAGGTGAGCCGGGCATCGGAAAGACCCGACTGGCCCAAGAGGTCTGCAGTTCGGCAGCCGACAGGGACGTGGTCACGGTGTGGGGCCGGGCCGACGACTCCGCAGGGGCGCCGCCGTACTGGCCGTGGCGCCAGATTCTCCGCGCGATGTCAGCCGTCGTCGATGTCTCCGCGATTGCACAGGAGCACCGGCTGGCTACCGACCTGTCCCTTGTTGCGCCGGACCTCTTCGCTGAGGCGGTCGATCACCCGCTCAGCAGCACATCGATCGCGGCTCGGTTCCGCCAATTCGATGCCGTCGGAGACCTGTTGCGGCAGGTGACGCGGCGGCGTGCGCTGGTGATTGTGTTGGACGACGCGCACTGGGCTGACCCGTCCTCGCTGCTGCTCCTGCGCCACCTGGTCCGCAACCTGACTGACGAGCGGCTGCTGCTCATCGTGAATCAACGCGACACCGGGTTCGGGCACGGCGTGCTCGTGACCGAGCTGTTGAGGGAGCCGGTCAGCAGGCAACTGGACCTGAGGGGCTTGCCCGTGTCCGCGGTCGGGAGGCAATTGGCCGGGGTTGTTGGCCGTGATGTTTCGGCGGCCGAGTCGGAGCAGGTGCACTCCGTCACGGGGGGAAATCCCTTCTTCATCGCTGAGATGGGCCGGGTGCTGGCCGAACGGTATGCCGGCGGCTCCCGGCCACCGGTCACCGCCAGCGTGCGAGACGCGATCACGGCCCGGTTGAATCGGCTGTCACCAGAGTGCGTGAGCGTGTTGGCGGCCGCGTCCATCGTCGGAAACGAGTTCTCCTTGGCAGTGGTTGCGGCGATGGTGGACCAACCCGTCATGGATTGCCTCCATGGACTGGACGAGGCAACCGCGGCTGGAATGCTCGTCCCTGCCTCCGCTCCTGAGCACCAACGGTTCTCCCATGCCTTGCTTCGGGACGCCATTGAGGCGCGCCTGGGCACAGCAGAGCGGGCGAGGCTGCACCGCCTGGCAGCCGAAGCCGTGGAGGAGGTCCACGCGACACGGCTTGAACCACAGCTGTTCAACTTGGCACGGCACTGGGAGATGGCCTCGGTACTCGGCGACTCTGCCCGCGCCGCCCACTGGATCGAGCGGGCCGGGAACCGTGCGATGCGCAGCCATGCCTCCGAGGATGGCGCCCAGCTGTTCCGGCGGGCGCTGGAGGTCGGGGGTGCTCACCTCGACGGGGCCGCTCGCGTTCGGGTCCTGATCGCCCTCGGCGCAGCGCTCTACCTGTCATCCGACTTGCCCGGCGGTCTCGATGCGTGCCGGGAAGCCGCCACGCTCGGCGCCCAGATAGGTCGAGGAGACCTCGTGGCCGAAGCGGCGCTGGTAACTGAGCCCACCTTCGAGCCGACGATAGATATCGTCGTCCGCCAGCTGTGTGAAACAGCTATCTCCGCCATGGGTTCGGAGTCTCTCGCGCTGCGGGCCAGAGTGCTGGCCAGGTTCGCCCAGGTCTGTGACTATCTGGCCGATCTCGGACCTGCTGAGGCCGCGAGCAAGGAGGCGCTCGACCTGGCCGAGCGAAGCGGGGATCTGCGTGCGTTGCTAGCCGCTCTGCATGCCCGCCAGATCGTGCGGTCAGGGCCGGATGGTCTGGACGAGCGCGCGGTCCTCGCCGAACGGGTGCTGACGCTGGGCAGCGAGGCTGCAGACCCGAACGAGCAGCTGTGGGGACACCTGTGGCGGGTTGACGTGGCGTTCGAGCGGGGTGATTTCGGGCGGGCCGCCGCAGAGATCGAAGCCGTCGCCGGGGTGGCTCAGCAAGTCCGCGGGCCGCTGGCCAAGTGGCAGCTGCTGCGATGTCAGGCGATGTTGGCCCAGGCCCAGGCGCGATTCGACGACGCTCGACGCCTGGCTGAGGAAGCCTTCTCCGCGGTGGCTCCGACCGGCCATCCTGCTGCGGCACTCATTCGGGGCGCCCTCCTTATGGCCGTGGCACACCATGTCGGCTACGACACCGAGTCACTTGCCGCGAACGGCATTCCAGAGCCGGGATGCCCACTGCCGCAGTTTCCTTCGTCGAACGTGATCCGAGCGCTGGCTCCGGCGGCGGCCCTCGTCGAGGTCGGTCGCCTCGGGGAGGCGGCGACGATCTATCGTTCACTCGGCGCGGTCGGGGATTGGCGCTTCTCGCCGCACTCGGCCCTGGCCGTCCTTGCGAATGGCATTTCCCTCGCCGTGGCGCTGAATGTGTCCAACGACGTTGCCACCCTGCGGGAACTGCTCAGCCCTCACCGCGGACACCATGTGATCAGCGGAGCCGGCCCGCTCGGGTACTTCGGGCCGGTGGAGCTTCGGCTGGGAGTAGCGGCCGCCCATTTGGATCTGTTGGACGACGCGGTGGCGGATCTCGAGCACGCCGCAAAGGCGTGCACCGCAAATGGTGCGGTCGCCTACAAGTTGGAGGCCCAGTATGAGCTCGGCGCCGTCTTGGCCTCCCGGGCTGGACCTGGGGATCTCGTTCGTGCCCGATCGCTTGCGGCCCTGTCCGCGAGGCAGGCGGCGGATCTCGGCATGGTTCCGCTCGCCGGCAAGGCCGGTCACCTCGTCGCACAACTTGACGAGAGGTCATCACTGCAGTTGACGCCGCGGGAACGTGAGGTGGCTGAACTAGTAGGGCAAGGGCTGACGAACCGGGAGATCGCGGCCCGGTTATACCTGTCCGAACGCACCGCCGAGAACCACGTACAGCACATCCTCACCAAGCTCGACCTGGCCAACCGAAGTCAGATCGCAGTATGGGTGGCCGCACCCAAATGAGTACCTGACCGAGTATTTCCACGGACGTTTCGCTGCCGCCGACTTCCTAGATTTGCGTTGCCCGTCACCCGACGAGGACATCTGCAATGACGAAAGATCAGGTGGAGATCATGCGCATGTTGTTGAGGTACGAGTTCGGTCTGGAAGCGGCGAACGAGGCCATTCGGACCGGAAAGATTGCTGAACTGAACCAGGCGCTGGCGGAGCGCACTCAACCGGAGGCTGCCTATTTCGCGACGGAGAACGGCAAGCGCACTGGCTACATCTTCTTCGACCTCACTGATCCCGCGCAGATCCCGGTGATCGCGGAACCTCTCTTCCAGAGCCTCAACTCCACCGTCGAGTTCATCCCGGTCATGAACGTCGACGATCTACAGCGGGGCCTCGCCGAGGCGGCACAGCGATGACCGCGGAGACAGTGATTGCCGTCGTCGGCGCGACCGGCGCACAGGGCGGAGGCTTGGCCAGGGCCATTCTCGATGATCCGGATGGCAGGTACAGCTGCCGGGCGGTGACGCGCAATCCCGGCTCGGTTGCGGCGCGCGCATTGGCCGACCGGGGCGCCGTCATCGTCCAAGCCGACCTCGATGACCAGAACAGCCTCGTCGAGGCCTTCCAGGGTGCTTCGAGCGCCTTCTGCATGACCAACTTCTTCCAGCGCTTCTCTCCAGAGAAGGAACTTGAGCAGGCGGCGAATCTGGCCGCGGCCGCCAAGGCAGCCGGCATCGGGCATGTCATCTGGTCCACCTCCCCTGACAGCAGTGCCTGGGCACGACGCCACGGTGATCGTCTGCCCGTCCTGCGGGGTGGCTACCGGGTGCCGCATTGGGACGGCAAGGCCCGGGCCGACCGGTTCTTCACTGACAGCGGCGTCGCGACGACCTTCCTGAGGCCGTCGATGTTCTGGGAGAACTTCCTGGCTCCCGGCACGCCACAGTTCCCCCAGCGCGGTCCGGACGGTGTGCTCGCGATCACGCTGCCGGCCGGTGCGGCCAAGCTGCCTGGAATGGCCGCCGAGGACATCGGTCGGTGTGCCTACGCCATCGTCAAGGCAGGGGCCGAGTTCCACGGCCGGTGGGTTGGATTGGCAGGCGAGCACCTGACCGCGGCCGAGTTGGCCGCCGGGCTGTCCCAGGCCCTCGGCGAAACGGTGCGCTACAACGACATTCCGTTGGCCGCCCTGCGGGCTGCGCCAATTCCCGGCGCCGACGCGATAGGGAACATGTTCCAGATCATCACCGACGACAACGAGGAGTACTGCGCGCACTACGACATCGGACTCTCCCGTGCGCTGAATCCAGGGCTGCAGACCTTCGCCGAGTGGGTCGTTGCTGCACGAGACCACAGCCCCATTGCAGCGGGCACCGCGTACGAAGGGTCACGATGACGCAGCAACCGCATGAGCTGGTCTGGACATTGACCACCGCCGGCTTCGCAGCACGCTGCGTCCACATGGTAGCCGACCTGGGAGTTGCCGATCGGATCGGCGACTTCCCGGTGTCGGTGGAGGAACTCGCCTCGGCATGCGATGTGGATGCTGACGCGCTCGATCGTGTCATAAACCTGCTTGCCGCTCACGGAATCTTCGAGCACCGGAATGGCAGGTTCGGGCACACGGATTCGTCACGGCTGTTGCGCAGTGACCATCCGATGACGATGCGACCATTCCTGCAGATGATGGGCTTACCGATCATCTGGGGCAGCATCACCGAGCTCGGGCACTCCCTTCGCACCGACCGGCCGTCCATTGAAGTTCTGGAACCGCAGGGACTTTGGGGACATCTACAGGGTCACCCGAGCGACGGAGAGATATTCGGGCGGGCCATGACCGCCAAGGCAGGTGCCGAAGGCGCGGCCGTGGTCGATGCCTTCGATTTCCGGCCGTACCGGACGATCGCCGACATCGGTGGCGGCCGCGGGCATCTGTTGCGCGCGGTGCTCGACGGGGCGCCTGACACCGAGGGCATCCTGTTCGACCTGCCCGAGGTGATCGACAGCCTGGACGTCGAGCATCCGCGAATGCGAGCAATCGCTGGGGACTTCTTCAAGGACGCTCTACCGGCCGCGGATGCCTACGTGCTGATGGAGGTTCTGCACGACTGGCCGGAGATGGAATGCCTGGAGATCCTCGCAGCCATCCGCCGCGCCGCCCACCAGAACTCCACCCTCTTGGTCGTCGAAGGAGTGCTGCCCGAGGATCACAACGACCCGCGCGCTGCAACCCTGGACCTGATCATGCTAACCGTGACGGGCGGCCGGGAACGCACGGCGAGCGAAATGAGCGGGTTGTTCGAGCAGGCGGGTTTCCGGCTCGATCGGGTCACCGACACAGCCAGCCCGATGCGCATCGTCGAAGGGAGCCCGGTCTAGGGGTTCAGTCATGCAGGACGCCACGAAAAGCCCCGCTGGGTTGACTCGGCTGAAAGCATGCAGCACCGAGTTACTCAGCTGCGACCGCGAGGGAGCCAACGTGTCGGGTGTCGAACTGGGGCGGATCACGACGGACATCCGCAGGCGAGCTCATTGCCGTGCAGGGTCGGTCCTGAGACCAGCCAGGTAGTCCGGGCACTGCAGGCGCACGGCCCACAGTCCCCCGAGGACCTAGCCGTCCGGGTGGGGGCGCCGTACTGGGAGACGGCTCGCTTCGAACGAGCGCTGGCCTTCGCTCAAGCCGACGGGCTGGTCGTACGTACGGCGGAGGGTCTCCTGTCCGCCGTGTGACAGGCTCGCCGCCGTGTCCGACGTCGTGCTCATCACCGGTGGTGGCCGCGGTATCGGCGCAGCCACCGCGGTCCTGCTCGCCGCCCGCGGATATGACGTCTGCCTGACCTACCGCGAACAACAGCACTCGGCCGAGGCGGTCGTCGCCCAGTGCGTGACGTACGGGGTACGCGCCAGCTGTGTCCGGGCCGATGTTTCCCGCGAGCCCGACATTCTTGGCGCATTCGAGAGCGCCGAACAGCTGGGCCGATTGGCAGCGTTGGTCAACAATGCCGGGGTAGTCGCGCCGCAGAGCCGGGTCGAGGACATGACCCGCGCCCGGATAGACCAGATCTTCACCGTCAACGTGGTGGGCGCGTTCCTCTGCGCGCGAGAGGCCGTCCGCCGAATGTCGACCAGCAATGGTGGCAGCGGCGGTGCCATCGTGAACGTCTCCTCGCGCGCAGCGGCCTTGGGCAGTCCTGGCGAGTACGTCGACTATGCCGCGTCCAAGGCGGCGCTGGACACCATGACAGTGGGACTGGCCGGCGAAGTAGCCGCCGAGGGGATCCGAGTCAACGCCGTGCGCCCAGGATTGATCGAGACCGACATCCACGCTTCGGGTGGAGAACCCGGCCGGGTGCAGCGGGTGTCGACCACCGTGCCGATGGGCCGGGGCGGCCGCGCAGATGAGGTGGCACCAGCTATCGCCTGGCTTCTGTCAGACGAGGCCTCCTACGTCACCGGCGCCCTCCTCGATGTCGGCGGCGGTCGCTGACCCTCCGGAGGCCGTTGACCCTCCGGAGATCCGTCTGGCGGCCCAGTGAGCGGCGAAGGCCACCTCGCGTAGGAGTGCGAACTGGTCGGTCAGCGCATCGAGTTGATAGTGGGCGTTCAGACCGCTCGGGTTGGGCAGCACCCAGATGCCGGCCGTCGCCATACGCTCTTCCTGCCGGCCGACTCTGGCCTTGGGATGTCCGAAGCCGAGCCGGTACGCGGTCACGCCGAGCACCGCCACCCAGGCTGGTTTGTAGTCCGCTACCAACCCGAGCAGTCGGGCGGCTCCGCGCATCATCTCGTCTCGTCCCAACTCGTCGGCGCGCGCGGTCGTCCGCGGGACCAGGTTGGTGACGCCCAGACCGTACGAGAGTAGGTCGGTCTGCTCGTCCGGCCGCAGTTGCCGTGGCGTGAATCCGGACCGGTGCAGGGTGGGCCAGAACCGATTGCCGGGTCGGGCGAAGTGCTGGCCCAACGCACCAGACCACAGCCCTGGATTGATGCCACAGAACAGCACGGCCAAGCCGGGCCCGATCACGTCGGGGATGGTCCGCTCACGTGCTGCTGCCAGGTCACCGGCGCCGGGACGTCGATTCATCTCTGGCGTGGCTCGGTGGTCAGGTCCGCGCCGGACTCACGGAACGATCTCTCCTTCGATGACACCGGGTCCCGAGCCGCCGGATGAACCTGTCGCGTCGGCCGGTCGGGACGCAGGCGTGCCCCGAGGACCCCCGCCACGCGGAGCCTCCACACCATCCAGTCGCCGCGACCGCACCCGAGCGGGGCCGTACTTGCGGGCCACTCCCCCGATCACCAGGCGACGGATCAGCGGCCGGGTCGCCGGCATCAGGCACATCAGGCCCACCACGTCACTGACGAACCCCGGCATGAAGACCAGCAGGCCGCCGAGGGCTACCAGGCCGGTGTCGATGGCAGCGGCTCCGGGTGACTTACCGCCTCGTGATGCCTCACCCAACCCCCGCAGGGCGCGCATGCCTTCCCTGCCGAACAACCACAATCCCACCGCAGAAGTGAACAGAGCCAGCAGAATGGTCCAGCCGACACCGATCCAGCTCCCGACCAGGATGAAGACCGCGATCTCGGCGACGAGCAGTACGGCGAGGATGGGTCCCAATCGAGCGCGCATCATGAACGCTCCCTCCGGCTTGCGATGGCCAGAGCGCGCGCACCGCGGCTGCGGTTGCGCAAGCCCCACCAGCCCACACGGACCAGTGCTTCTCCAACGATCGAGGAGCTCATCTTGCTCCTGCCCAGCGTCCGCTCGGTGAAGACGATCGGTACTTCGACGATGTCGTAGCCGGCTCTCCACGTTCGCCAGGTCATATCCACCTGGAAGCAATACCCAGCGCTGGAGATGTCGTCCAGGTGCAATTCACCAACGACGTCGGCGCGGAACGCACGGAATCCCCCGGTCGCGTCGTGGACCGGAAGTCGGAGCATCGTGCGCGCGTAGCGGTTGCCACCGCGGGAGAGCAGCAGGCGCCAGGTAGCCCAGCCGCGTACCTCACCACCCGGCACATACCGCGATCCGATCACGAGGTGTGCCTCGGCCTCGGCCAAGGCGCGCAGCAGGTCCGGGAGTTGCTCGGGGGCGTGCGAGCCGTCGGCGTCCATCTCCGCAAGCACGTCGTATTCCCGATCCAGACCCCAGGCGAAACCCGCCAGATAGGCCCGTCCCAGCCCGGCTTTCTCCGCCCGGTGCAGGACGTGGATCCGCTCGTCCCCGACGGCCAGCCGATCGGCGAGCTCTCCGGTCCCATCCGGGCTCGAGTCGTCGACGACCAGGATGTCCACGCCCGGATTGGCCGCTCGAGTACGGGCCAGGATCGACTCGAGGTTCTCGATCTCGTCAAAGGTGGGGATCACCACGAGAACCCGTTCCAGAGACTCGCTCATGGTGTGCCCGGCCGCGTCGGGGACCGACGCCGGGCGAGTCCGTACGCCCAGGCCAGCAGCCCGATGCCGACCAACGTCCACTCCGGTCCTTCACGGAGCCGGTTGGCGATCGTGTCGGCCTGACGCAGCCCGACGTCGGCGACCAACGTCTGACGGGTGAACAGCTCGCTCGACTGGACCAAGGAGCCGTCCGGCGCGATGAAGGCGCTGATCCCGACGGTGGAGGCAACGACAACCGGCCGGCCATGCTCGACCGCCCGCAGTCGTGCCATGGCCAGTTGCTGGTACGTCTCGTCGGAGAACCCGAACGTGGCGTTGTTGGTCTGTACGACGATGACCCCGGCCCCGGCATCGACGACGTCGGCAACCAGGTCGTCATAGGCGATCTCGAAACAGATCAGGTCCCCGAGCCGGATTCCGGCAGTGTCGAAGATCCCTACCTCGTTGCCGGAGACGAAGTCTCGTCCGACCATGTCGACCAGATCGGTGACCCGCTCCAGCAGGTCCCGGGCCGGGATGTACTCGGCGAAGGGCACGGGGTGCCGCTTGGTGTAGATCTGCCCGGCCCCGGTGTCGGGGTCCCAGAGCACACCGACATTGCTGACCTGTGTCGGCCCGGGACCGTTGAGGACGGCGCCGACCAGGATCGGTACGTCGACTGCACGCGCGGCCCGGTCGATGGCGGCGGCCGCGTCGGCGTTGGTGAGCGGGTCGATGTCGGAGGAGTTCTCCGGCCAGATCACGAGATCGGGACGAGATCCTCGCCCGGCGGCCACGTCGGCAGCCAAGGCCACCGTCGCCTCGACGTGGTTGTCCAGCACGGCCCGTCGACGAGAATTGAAATCCAACCCGGCTTGGGGCACATCGCCCTGGACGATCGCGATTCTCGTTCGGGCTTGGCCCTCCCCTGACAGTGAGCGTTCACCGAGGGCCAGCCAGCCGGTAGCGGCCAACAGCGGTACTGCGAGGGTTGCGATGCCCAGGCGCAGGCTCCGGCGGCGGCCCACGGACAGCACGGTGGCGGCCAACAGAGTTCCGGTCAACGCCACCGCGAAGCCGACCAGCGGAACCCCCCCGAAGGCGGCAAGCGCCGTGAACGGTCCATCAGGCTGGCTGAATCCGAGTCTGCCCCAAGGGAAACCGCCCACGAACCAGCGCCCGCGCAGGGCCTCTCCGCCAACCCACAGCGCGGCCATCCAGACCGGCCAGAGCGGCAGCCGGCTGACCACGGCCCAGCCGACTCCCATCAACGCCAGGTAGGCCGCCTGCCACAGCGCCAGCAGCAGCCAGGGCCACTCGGGAAGGTATTCCGCTGCCCAGGCCAGATGCGGGACGAAGAAGGCCAGTCCGGAAGCCAGTCCCAGCCAAGCGCCTGACCTCGCCCGGCGTCCGTGCACCGCAACGGCCAGCGCCGCCGGCGCCAAGATGGCCAGCATCCGGAGGTCGTACGGTGGGAAGGCGAGCGTGGCGGCCAGGCCGCCGAGAACGACGAGCACGGTGGCGGCCCCCCGTGGCATCCGCGCAACCTCGACTGTCGACGTCGATGTTCCGGCCCCGCTCGGGCTCGGTTTGGGACCACCGGAAGTGGGATCGGGGCTGATCACCGGGTCGACTCGGATCCCGGCCGCAACGCCCACCTCAGGTCCTCCCGCCGCCCCGAGCCACTGCCGGGGGTGCGCACCAGCATTCCAGGCACGCGGCAACATCTGCCAAACGGGAGCACCGATGGGGCGTGGATGATCTTGCTGTCAGCCCCAAGCCGTCGTCGCACTCGGGCTGCTCGGCGATGACGGATCGGGGAAGAAGAGGTCCGGCGAAGTCTTCGGACCGGCACCTCGTCGCTGCTGGCTGCAACCGAGGCACCGTTGTCTACTGGCCCGCCGGACCCTCTCCTTTTCCCACCGATTCCGGGTGACGCTCGCCTGCCAGCCGGTGTGACGTCCTGCCCTGGCCAGGCGCTCCGCGCATTTCTGCGCGGGCGCACGAGCCGACGTCACGTGCCGATCTGCAGGGGAAGGTCATCCCCGGATTGCCCGTTGTGCGATGCGGAGAACCTACTCCCGGCCTTGCTTGCGCTGTCAACGGGTTCCGCACCGGACTGTGGGGGCCGGACCCACTTTTCGGCGTGTCGCGGCAGTCAGTTAGTCACCAGATCCCTCAGTTAGCCGCAGAATCCGGGACGACCAGCGTGCCGCGGGCTCGGGTGATCGTCAGCGGTGGGTCGAGTACATCGGCCGCCGACGGGCCACGGTCCGGGGCGGCCCGGCAGACGACCCTGGCCTCGAAGTCCACCCCGCGGCTGCGGCGGCCGATTCGGGTGAGGGTGGCGCTGGCCTCGACGATGTCGCCCGCTTGCAGCGGAGCCAGCATCTCGACCGAGTCGTACCCGGCCAGCAGCGACTCGTCGCCATCGGTACGGATCGCGAGTTCGGTCGCCACATCGCCGAATAGCCCCAGGGCGTAGGCGCCTTCCACCAGATTTCCGCCGTAGTGGGCGTGGGAGTAGGGCACATACCGACGGTGCGTGACGGTCAGGCCGACCGTCGGAGTAACCGGGCGAAGCCCAACTTCCAACCTTGGTTGGGGTAAGTCAGTTCTAGCGGACACGGACTGGCTCCTTGATCGTGGTGAGGGCGTGGACGAGGTAGGATGCAACTTCTCCCGGAGTGGTCCCGCGTCCGAAGATCCGGTCGACGCCGAGTTCGCCGGCCATCAGCGGATCGAAACGTGGACCACCGATCACCAGCAGGGGGCGGTTGTCCCCCATGGCTTCTCGGAATGCGGCGGCGAGTTCTCGGGTATTGCGAAGGTGCGCATCGCGTTGGGTGACGACTTGGGAGACCAATACGGCGTCGGCCCGGTCCTTGCGAGCCTGACTGACGAGTTCGGGCACCGTCACTTGCGCGCCGAGGTTCGACACCTTCATCTCCCGGTAGTACTCGAGCCCCTTCTCCCCGGCGAAGCCCTTGACGTTGAGGATCGCATCGATTCCGACGGTGTGTGCGTCAGTGCCGATGCAGGCGCCGAGGACGACGAGCTTGCGATGCAAGGTCCGCTTGATCGCCAGGTTGGCGTCCTTGGCGGCCAGCAGCGGATACTCGCGTTCCCGTACGAGCACTTTGTCCAACTCGACCAGGTGCCCGACTCGGCCGTACACGACGAAGAATGTGTACGCCGAATCCTCACCACCTAAGCCCTTGGCGTGCACCACCATTGATGGGTCGAGACCCATCCTGCCGGCCAGCTGCAGAGCGGCGCCCTCTGCTTTGGGGCCGGGCGACATCGGCAACGTGAACGAGACCTGGACCATGCCGTCGCCCGTTGTGTCGCCGTACGGCCGAATGACGGTCGGCTGCTCGGTTTCCTGCCTCATGACGCTCCTCCCCTGCCCAGGTCGGATTCCATCAAGGTGACTGCCGGGTTGTCATAACCATCGGCCTTGACGATGACGCCGTCCAGGCCCTTGCCCCGGTCGGCCGGGCGCTTGGTGATGCCGAACGTCCCGTCGGCGATCGCGTCGAGCAGGCCGTCGGCAGTGATCCGTTCGAGCAGCCCGACCGCCTCGGCCAGCACCTGGTTGGCACGGTTCTCGATGAATCCCCCGCGGGGCGGATGGAAGTCCTCGGTCAGCCCGCCGGCGGCATCCAGCACATACCGCACGTTCTGCAAAGCCAGATCCCGGTCGGACAGGAAGGGTGTGACTACGGCCTCGGTCATCATGCCCACCAACAGGATTCCCTGCCCGGTCAAGGCACCCACGAGGTTGAAGAACCCGTCCAACAGATAGCCGCGGAAGATGTCGCCGGTCATGTGCTTGGTCGGCGGCATCCACTTCAGCGGCGCCTCGGGGAACAAGTGTCTGGCAAGGAGCGCGTGGGCCAGTTCCAGCCGGAACGAATCCGGCAGGTCCGGGTTGATCTCGAAGGCATGGCCCAGTCCGAGCTGCCAGTCCTCCAGCCCGGCCTCGTGCGCGAAGGTCTCGTTCAACAACTGGCTGACGGTCACGGTGTGCGCGTCGTCGACGGCGTCGGCCGTGGTGAGGTAGTTGTCCTCCCCGGTGTTGATGATGATCCCGGCGCGGGCGTGGATCATCCGGCTGAACCGTTGGTCGACGAAGGTCCGCTGGGGGTTGATGTCGCGAAACAGGATGCCGTACATCGAATCGTTCAGCATCATGTCCAGCCGCTCCAGCCCGGCCAGGGTGGCGATCTCCGGCATGCAGAGACCGGAGGCGTAGTTGGTCAGCCGGACGTACCGGCCGAGTTCCCGGCTCACCTCGTCCAGGGCAGCCCGCATCAGCCGGAAGTTCTCCTGGGTGGCATACGTCCCCGCATATCCCTGGCGGGTCGCGCCTTCCGGTACGAAGTCGAGTAGCGACTGCCCGGTCGAGCGGATCACCGCAATCACGTCAGCGCCGGCCCGGGCTGCGGCCTGGGCTTGCGGGATGTCCTCGTAGATGTCGCCGGTGGCCACGATCAGGTAGACCCACGGTCGCCGAGGTGGGTCACCGATGGTGCGCGTCAGTCGGTCGCGGGTCGCCCGGTTGCGGTCGATCTGACGCAGACCGGCCTTCGCGGCGCGGGTGGCCGCGTTGTGCGCCCGGACCGCCGCCACACCGGTGGGCAAATCGAATTCGGTGGTACCTGCCGTGACGGCCGCGGCGAGGTCGAGCAGACTGTTGTGTCCGTACACGCGCATGGCGTGCCACACCGGCAGCGCGACACCGTGTTCCAGTCCCACCTGGTCGCGGACGGCGTCGACCACCCGGTTCACCCAGGGGATGTCGCCATCACCGGTAGTGGGGTCGGCGCCGGACAGTCCCGCCAAGCGCAGAACGGCCCGTTCGACCGACACCGTGGTTCGCGCCTTGGCCAGGGAGATCACCGGAGCCGCGGCGAGCAGCGCCAGGGACCGGGCGCGGCGCACCAATCGCTTGTCCAGGTGGATGATCGGCCGCCGTTGGAGGGGAATGGCCCGGACCCCCAGGCCGGTCACAGCTCTTCCGCCCCGAAGATGATCTGCCCGGCCGCAACGGTCAGCTCGCACCGAGGTGCAGGTGCCCCCGCGAGGATGCCCGACACGATGTCGTCGACGGTGGCATCGACGCTCCCCTCGACCGTCCAGGCAGCGAGGTGGGCGGGGGCGCCGACCTCGACCGTCCCCACGCCGGGCCGCCGATCGCGCGCGGCCCACCACCCACCGGCAGTGGCAGCGGTCATTGCCCGCTGCGCAGGCACCCGGCTCGCCGGTGTTCGATGCGCGACCGCAGCGGCGATGGCACCCCACGGGTCGATGGGTGTGACCGGAGCATCGCTGCCAAAGGCCATGGCGATGCCGGCGGCGGCGAAGTCCGCGAACGGGTTGAGCCCGGTGGCGCGCTGAGCGCCCAACCGCGTCTCATACATCCGTCCGAGACCTCCCCAGGCCGCATCGAAGCCGGGTTGCACGCTGGCCACCGTGCCAAGGCGGGCGAAGGTGGACAGCGCGGCCCGACCGGGCATTTCCAGGTGCTCCAGCCGATGTCGGCACGCTCGTACGGCATCGTCACCGAATTCGGTGGCGACTGCCTCTAATCCACGTGCCACCTGGTCGATCGCGGCATCGCCGATGCAGTGGAAGCCGGCTTGGATGCCCGATCCCGTGGCCTGCCTGAGGTGATGGGCCACCTGATCGTCGGTGAAGTACAAGGCACCGGTGGTGGTCGGTGCGTCAAGATAGGGCTCGTGCAGTGCAGCGGTGTGCGAACCAAAGGCGCCGTCGCAGAACAGGTCTCCCGCAGCGCCGGCCAGACCGAGTTCGGTCACGATGTCGGTCTCGCCCAGCTCTGCCCAGTAGCCGAAGACCTGGGGACCGGCCTCGGTTCGTGCCAGCGTCAGCAGCGACTCCAGGTCGTGGCGACCTGAGATGTCCGGTCCGGCCATCTCATGGATTGCGGCGATGCCGAGTTCGGCCGCGTGCGACCGGGTTTCGCGTTGGGCCCGGACTCGTTGCTCGCTAGTGATCGCGGCCTGAGCCGTACGGCGAAGGACGTGATGGGCCTCCAGCCGTAGGTGGCCGTTCGAGTCGTAGCCAGGTCGGTCGCGGGCCTGCGGGCAGCGGTCGAGCAGCGCAGTCGAGACAACGGCCGAGTGCACGTCGACCCGGGCCAGGTAGGCCGGGGCGCCGCGAGCGGCGGCGTCGACTTCGGCGAGGCTGGGGACGCGCCGTTCCGGCCAGGTCGTCTCGTCCCAGCCGGTTCCGAAGATGAGTTGATCGGGATGGGCGTCGGCATGGGCGGCGATCCGGTCGAGTGCGGCCGGCAACGACGCCGTACCGTGCAGATCCAGCCCGGCCAACGACAGACCCGTCGCCGTGGCGTGCACGTGAGCATCGAGAAAGGCCGGCAACAACAGGCAGCCGGAGAGGTCGAGGGCCCGGTCGGCCGGAGGTGCGTCTTTCATCGGGCCGGTCCAGGCGATGCGGGAGTCCTCGAAGAGCAGGCCCTGGCCGCTGCGCGCGCCGAGCCGGACACCGGCCAGCAGCGTCTTCGGGCCTCGCGCGCTCCGCGCAACGGTCGGTGTTCTCATGCGTGGCCGCGCTGGGCGAACAGCCTCGCCACTCCTGGAGTGGACCGGTAGAGGTCCAACGCCAGTTGCGCATGTCCCGGGGTGTAACCGTTGCCGACCAGCATCGTGACGTCGGCGGCCATACCCTCGGCGCCGAGGGCCGCGGCGGCGAACGAGGTTGCCATCGAGAAGAAGATCACGTTGCCGCCGTTTCCAGTGGCCAGGATCGCACCGTGTTCGCAGCCGGGAACGTCGACGCAGACCACGCTCACCTGAACAGGCTCCCCTACGGCGGCGCTGACCGCGAGCGGATCCCGCGCATCAGCGATCACGATCTCGTCGGCCAGCCCGGCATCGCGCAACTGAGCCGCTTCGGAGGCGGTGGGCACCAGACCGACGAGTCGGGTGGCGCCGGCGCGACGAGCGGCGGCCAGCGACAGGCAGCCGGACTTGCCAGCCGCACCCAAGACACACACCGACGCAGCGTCGTTCGCCCGAACGACGCGGTCCACCAGGGCGGGCGCGCCGCAGACATCGAGGACCGACAGCGCGGTGTGCTCGGGTATGTCAGCAGGCAGGACCGCCGCGATGGATCGACCGAACAGGATCGCCCGACCGTCGCAGGGCACCTGTTCCCCCGACCCGTCCCAGGAACGCAGGCCGTCGTCGATCCGCAACGGGGTGAGGGTGAGCGACACCAAGGTCGCCACCGACTGACCGGGCAGCAACTCGAGTACGGAGTCGGGTCCGACCTCTTCGACCGTCCCGATCAACATTCCGCCGGAGCCGGTGACCGGGTTGTGCATCTTTCCGCGACTGCTGACGATCCGCAGGACCGCCTCGCGGATGGCCGGTCCGTTCCCGGAGTGCTCCTCGGCCAGCTGTCGATAGGAGGCGGCATCGAGGTTGAGTCGCCGCACTCGGATCGCAGTCTCGTCGTCCCGGAGCGCCGCGTCCGGGTCGAGCCGCCACGCCGCCTGCGGAAGGACGCCGTCAGGCTCGAGAACACGGCCTACACCCAGGCTGGTCGCTATCGGACCCATGCCGTACCTCCTTCGGAGAATTCATCGTTATGCCGAAGAAACCACGGCACGACCGCTGTAGAGCCGGACGATATCCCGTACAGTACCGGTATCCATCCTTGATTCGAGACCCTGCCAGGAGGCCTGCCGTGACTGCCGGACAGCCGGGACAGCCCTACGTCTACCAGCGCCGACAGCTGGTCGAACCCGACTGGCGTCGACTGCCCGGTTTCGCCGACGTCTCCGAGCAGGAGTGGGCCGACGCGCAGTGGCAGCGCGCCCATTGCGCGAAGAACATCCGTCAGTTGCAGGGGGTCTACGGCGATCTGCTCGACGAGAGGTTCTACGCCGACGTCGAGGCCGATCAGCAGCACCGGGCAACGATGTCGATCCTGCTACCTCCGCAGATGCTCAACACGATGGTCCCGCACACCCGGCCGACTACCGAGGCGATGCTCGCCGACCCGGTGCGGCGGTACATGCTCCCGGTCTTTTCCGACCGGGCCACCGACTGGCCGTCACACCCCTATGCCACCCGGGACTCGCTGCACGAGCACGAGATGTGGACCGCGGAGGGGTTGACCCACCGCTATCCGACCAAGGTGCTGGCCGAGCTGCTGCCCACCTGCCCGCAGTACTGCGGGCACTGCACGCGAATGGATCTGGTCGGCAATTCCACCCCGCAGGTCAGCAAGCTGAAGTTCGAGCTCAAGCCGGTCGACCGACAGGCCGCGATGCTGGACTACCTACGCCGCAGCCCCGCTGTCCGAGACGTGGTCGTCTCCGGCGGCGATGTGGCGAACATGCCGTTCAAGAACCTCGAAGCCTTTCTCGACGGCCTGCTCGAAGTCGATTCCATCCGAGACATCCGCTTGGCCACCAAAGCCCTGATGGGGATGCCGCAGCACTGGCTCAAGCCCGATGTCGTCCAGGGGATGGCCCGGCTGGCAGCGACTGCGCAGCAGCGGGGCGTAAGTCTGGCCATCCATACGCACGTCAATGCCGCCCAGCAGGTCACCCCGCTGGTTGCCAAGGCGGCCAAGACCATGTTGGAGATCGGCGTACGCGACGTACGCAATCAGGGCGTGCTGCTCAAGGGGGTCAACACGACCTCAGCGGCGCTGCTCGATCTCTGCTTCGCCCTGACCGACGAGGCCAGCATCCTGCCGTACTACTTCTACATGTGCGACATGATCCCGAACGCCGAGCACTGGCGGATCTCGGTGGCCCAGGCCCAGGACCTGCAGCACTCGATCATGGGTTACCTGCCGGGCTTCGCCACGCCGCGGATCGTCTGCGATGTCCCCTATGTCGGCAAGCGCTGGGTGCACCAGTTGGCCGAGTACGACCGCGAGCGCGGGATCAGCTACTGGACGAAGAATTATCGAGCCGGGCTCGAAGCTCGCCAGCCGAGTGACCCAGGCTCTGATTCGCTCGACCGGCGGTATGAGTACTACGACCCGATCCAGTCACTTCCGGTCGCTGGGCAGCAGTGGTGGCGTACCCATGCCGCGGCCGACCACGCGCGGGCGATGCAGGACGGACATCAGCGTGCGGCTGCTTCGGCGGCCACGGCCAAAGCGCTGATCAGCTAGCCGGAGCGGTCTCGGTCACCCGGCGGCCTTTCCGGCTCTCTTGCGGGCGGCCTTGGCTCGCCGGGCAGCCAGCACGGCGTTCTCCAGTTCCTCGGCCCGCTCCCGGGTGGGCGCGCTGCCGCCGAGGTGCCGCGGTAGCCACCACGCGTCGTCGGGGCCGGACGGAAGCTGGGGATAGTCACCCTGGACCTGGTCGAGCAGATCGGTCATGCGCGCGTGGAGATCGAGCATGACCCGGCCGGCTTTGGCGCCTTCGGCGGGCACTAGCGGCTCCCCCACCAGGATGCTGATCGCCTTGCCGCGCCTGAGGCTGTAACGCTTGCCGACGGTGAAGATCCGCTGTCCTCCCCAGACGACCATCGGCACGATCGGGACGCCCGCCTGCAGCGCCAAGCGGGACACGCCGGTCTTGAACTTCTTCAGCCCCCAGGACCTGCTGATCGTGGCCTCCGGAAAGATCCCGACCAACTCCCCGTCCTGCAGCGCCGTTATGGCCTCGGCGAAGGCGGCCGCTCCGGCCTCACGGTCCACCGGGATGTGCTTCATGCCGCGCATCCACGGACCGCTGACCCTGCTGGTGAACACCGACTTCTTGGCCATGAAGCGAACCAGCCGGTCGCGCTCGTAGCCCGCCAGGCCCACGAAGATGAAATCGAGGTAGCTCACGTGGTTGGACGCGATCACCGCTCCGCCGATGCTGGGAACGTTCTCGACGCCACGGATGTCGAAGCGCAGGCCCAGGAGCCGGAAGACGCCGAGCATGAACCGGTTGACGATCCGGTACGGCAGGTCGTGCACAGTCACCTCCGGTGGTCGGACGATCCCGTTTTCCACCGGATCTACCCGTGATTCGCGCATCAAGCCTCGCCTGGATCCTGGCGCGTTTCGAGCACGCTACCGGGAGCCGGGTCAGTTCCCGAACCGTCGGCCACGGCCTCGAGTACGACCGCCCGCAGGTCCCGCGTACGAGCGAAACTGGCGCGCTGGGCCATGGCACCGTTGCCGCGGGAGAGCAGGTCGGCCAGTAGCTCGTCGACCAGGCCCCGGTCCCCGAGGTCGGACAGGACCGGCTTCAGGTAGTCCAGGAAGGCAGAAATGACCCCGGTTGCCCCGTGTGGGCGCCCGGTTCGGGGGTGCACGAGTTCGCCCGTGATGCCCGATCGTGCGGCTCGCCAGCTCATGACCTGCAGAAGTTCGGTGGGCACGTCGTCGGGCGGTTGCCCCTCGGCCCATTCCCGGCTGGCCGTCTCGACCAGGCCACGGGACAGAGCTGCCATCAGCACCGCGTCCTGCGGCCGTCGGCAGACATCGGCAGTACGCACCTCGACCGTCGAGTAGTTGGCCGACAACCGGGCGTCGAAATAGATCATCCCGTCGTCGAGCACCGTTCCGGATCCGATCAGCTGCGCGACGAGACGGTGGTAGTTCTCCGGCGTACCGAAGACGGGGGTCGGTCCGGCTGACGGCCATCGCAGCCAGGCTTGGGAGCGGAAACTGGCATAGCCGGTGTCCTTCCCCTGCCAGTAGGGCGAGTTCGCGCTGAGCGCCAACAGAATCGGCAGCCAGCCGCGGATCCGGTCGAGGACCGCAACCGCCTCGTCGTCGCCGGCGACCGAGACGTGGACGTGGCAACCGCATGCGAGCTGCTCGGAGGCCGTCAACCCAAACCGCTCGACCATCGTCAGATAGCGAGCATGTGGGGTGGTCTGCGGCGAGACCGGAAGCGGGCTGGTACCCAGTGCGGCGATCGCTGTGCCGGTCCGCGCGGCGGCCTGTGTTGCCTCCCGGCGCAGTTTGCAGATGTCGGCGTACAGGTCATGGAGGTCGGTGGTCGGCCGGCTACCGGTTTCGACTTGTTCCTGCTGTAACTCGCCGGTCAGTCGATGGTCGACGTCCGAGCGCAGCACCGAGTCTGCGGAGGACCGGACGTTCCCGGTGCGGGCGTCGACGAGGAGCAGCTCCTCCTCGACCCCCATGGTGCGCACCGGTGCATTGTCGCCGTGCGTTGTCGGGCCGCTGTTTCGAGGGTCTCGACGGGGAGTCGACACTCACCACAAATGGGTGATGTAGCCCTCCTCTAGACGCGCGGCCGCATGCTCGACGGGGACCCGTTCCCCGCGGGCGGCCAGCAGCATCGCCGCAGCCGAGGGCAACGCCTCGGCTGCCGGCCAACTCTCCGGCTGCCACACCCTCGAGCGGACCATGGCCTTGCCGCAATGCAAGAAGGCGGTACGAACCGCGACACCGAGCGCGAGGCTGGCAGTGCGGCCGGGGCCATCGACGGCTCGGAGCACCGCGGGGTCTCGGGTGAGATAGGCCGTACCGTCGATGCGCCGATTGCCCGTGAGGTCCGCCCAGGCGATGCGCTTGGCATCCAGGACCCGCACGAAGCCCGGAGGTCCGCCGCGCGGGGTGACCGTCGTACGCCCATCCGCATCGCTGGTGGCCAACTTCGACAGCGGCGACCGGCGAAGGAAGTCCGTGCAGTGCTCGTCGAGCGTGTCGATCTCCTTCTCCCAGGCGCGTGCCGGCGGTTCCGGGTAACCATCGCCTCGCAGCTCCGAAATGCTGGTCACCAGGTGGGTGAACGGAGAGTCAGCACGGCCGGGCGAAGCCAGCCGTATGCCTGGCCGGGGTACGTCGGACATTCCGACAGGCTACGCAGGCCGGCGCTCATGCCAGCGAGAGTTGCTGCGTGGCATCCTTTCGTCGGTCAGTTCTCGTCGACGGCCGGGGCCTGACGTGGGGCAGCGCGCCGTCCGGGAAATCGGCCTCGTCGTCCCCGGGTATTCCGCGCGCCGTGGTCATGCGTTGCGCGGCGCCACTGCGCCGGCTCAACCCGTACCGATCCAGGATCGGCTCCACCCGTCGGGCAAGACTGCGCC
>JALZIL010000269.1 GCA_030860305.1 Actinomycetota bacterium | reverse complement strand
CGCTGGGCGTGTTGTCTGCAGACCTACGACATCAGTCCCGGTGGCGTGTCAGGGCGTCGGGTCCTGGGGTTCCCCGGAAGTCTCCGGCGCGGACGGTTGTTCGGCGACCTTGGGCTGGGCCATCAGGCCGTACAGCTGCTGGCGGGTCTGTTCGAGGATCTCGGCCGCTTGGGTGGCCTGCTCAGGTGTTCCATGTAGGGCCACCGTGCTGGCGGCCATCCCGACCTGGGCGATGACGCCGGCCAACGTGCGGTTCTCGGCGCGGACATCTCCGGCCACATCGGTCCAGGGTTCGCCGAGCTGGGCCCGGTTCTCCTCGATGTAGGCCCGTCCCTCGTCGGACAGCGTCGCGGTCTTGCGGCCGTCGAGGCGATCCAGGGTGATCAGTCCCTCGTCCTCGAGCTGGGACAGGGTCGGGTAGACCGTGCCCGGGCTGGGCCGCCACACACCGCCACTGCGTTCGCTGATCTCACTGATCAACTCGTACCCGTGCCGCGGCTGTTCGTCCAGCAGGACCAGGATGGCCGCGCGTACGTCCCCGCGCCGCCGGGCACCACGGCCTCGGCCACGTCCGCGCGCTCGCCATGGGCCAGGAGGACCGAAGCCGGGGCCGGCATGACCCGGATGCCCGCCGTGCTCGTGGCGATGGCCGCCAGGCCCACCCGGTCCGAAGAACCCTCCGGGTCCGAACGGGAATCCCGGGCCGTCGCCGGCCCGATCGAAACTGCCTTGCTCGGTGCCGTCATGACGCGGACCGTGGCGGTGTCCGTGCTCGTGTCCGTGGTCATGTCGGCGGCGTCTGTGGTCATTTCCGCGGCGTCCGCGGTGTACGCGGTCGCCGGGACCATTCCCCGAACGCTCTTCGGGACCGTGTTCCCCGGTGGCGCCGCGGACTGCCTCGGCAGCGGCGGCGACCAGGCTGTTCCATGCTGTGCTGGCGTCCCGCCAGCTGGAAGATGCGTATGTCGACATCTCTGGTACTCCATCTCTAGTCTCTCGACGTGTGTCGTCGATGCATGAACGATATATCGGCAAGCTATCGTGGCGCAAGCCCTCGCCCGACTTCAATCGCCCTCGACTAGTTTCGCGGCTATGGGCATTCTCGAAGACCGCGTCGTCATCGTTACCGGAGCGGGCCGCGGCCTGGGCCGAGGTGAAGCCATCGAGTGCGCTCGGCAAGGTGCCGCGATCGTCCTGAACGAGTTCGACCCGGCGACCGGTTCCGCGGTCGTCCGCGAGATCGAGGCGGCCGGCGGTCGAGCAGTTCTCGTCGAGGGTGACGTGAGTCAGGTCGACGTAGCGGACCGGCTCGTCGCGGTGGCTGTGGACAGCTTCGGCCAGCTCGATGCCTTGGTGAACAACGCCGGCATCCTGCGCGATCGGACCTTGGTCAAGATGTCGCCGGAGGAGTGGGACGCGGTCATCGCCGTACACCTGCGTGGTCACTACGCCGCGACGCACGCCGCCTGCGGTTACTGGCGCGAGGAGAACCGCCCCGGCCGCCTGGTACACACCGCGTCGACGTCAGGCATCCTCGGCAACTTCGGTCAGGCCAACTACGGAGCCGCCAAGGCGGGGATCGCCGCGTTCTCCACGATCGTGGCCCAGGAGATGGCCAAGTACGGCGTGACCTCGAATGCGATCGCCCCGGCGGCGCGTACGGCGATGACCGAGTCCGCGTACGGCGACATCCCGGCCACCGAGAGTGGAACGTTCGACTTCTGGGCTCCGGAGAACGTTGCCCCCTTCGTGGCCTGGCTGTGCTCCGATGCGGCCGGTGACATCAGCGGCAAGGTCTTCGGCGTACAGGGTGACACGGTCGAGCTCTACCAGCCGTACACCTCGGTTGCAGTCATCGAGAACGACGGGCAGCGATGGGAGCCAGAGCAATTCACCGATCGGATCGGATCGCTGTTCGCAGAGAGCGGCATCGTCGCTCAGGCCGAGTTCATGATGTCGAAGCTGCGCTACACGATGTCCCAGCGCTGAGGCTCACGCCCAATAACGCGCGGGCGTCAGGGGATGAGCAGCACCTTGGCGGTGGTTTTGCGGCCCTCCAGATCGCGGTGCGCCTGTGCCGCCTCGGCCAACGGGTAGCGGTGCCCGATCTGCACCGCGAGCGACCCGTCGGCGATCCAGCCGAAGATCTCATCCGTACGGGAGATGAGCTCGGCCCGGTCGCGCGTGTAATGGGCAATGGAGGGTCTGGTCAGATAGAGGCCCCCGGCGCGATTGAGTCGCTGGGGATCCAGAGGTGGCACCGGTCCGCTCGCGGCGCCGAACAAGGCCATCGTCCCGCGGATCCGCAGCGCGGCCAGGCCGTCGTCGAAGGTCGACGCACCGACCCCGTCGTACACAGCTGCGACTCCGATCCCGCCCGTCAGCTCCGTTGCCGCATCGAGCATCTCGGCATAGGCAACGACCTGATCCGCTCCCGCAGCAGAGGCCAGGGCCGCCTTCTCCGTGGTCGATGTGGTCGCCAGGACGTGTCCGCCACGGAGCTTCACGATCTGGGTCAGCAGTTGGCCGACACCACCAGCTGCGGCATGTACGACCACCCACTCGCCTTCCTGGACCGGGTAGGTCGAGGTGGCCAGGTAGTGCGCGGTGATCCCTTGGAGGATGACGGCGGCGGCGAGTTCGTCGGTGACACCCTCGGGGACGGGTACGGCCTGCGCCGCTTCGATCGCCACCGACTCGGCATAGCTGCCCAGGCCCTCCTTCCAGGCGACCCGGTCCCCGACCGAGATGCTGTGCACGCCGCCGCCGACCTCCCGAACGGTCCCGGCGCCCTCCATGCCCAGAACGAACGGCGTGTCGATGGGATAGCTCCCGGAGCGCTGATACGTGTCGATGTAATTCAGGCCGGCCGCTGCGACATCGACGACGATTTGACCGTCGCCGGCGTGCGGAGTGGGCGCTTCGCGACCGGCCAAGACCTCGGGGCCACCGTGCTCGGTCACCTGGATCGCTTGCATCGTGGACCTCCATTGCACTCGACCCACCCGAGTTGATCATCGGCAAATCGGGGGTTTCTCGAC
>JALZIL010000264.1 GCA_030860305.1 Actinomycetota bacterium | reverse complement strand
GTGGTGGTCCCGATCCTGCTCGGCCGAGGCGTACGCCTCTGGGACGGACTGGAGGGCCTCGAGAAGGACCACCAGGTCGAGGCCACCTCCTCGCCCAGCGGAGTCACGCATGTGACGTTCACCCGTGCGGGTGTCTGACCCGCCTCAGTCGAGAACCGAGGAATAGTCAAGACCTGTGGACGGCGTGCCACGCTCTTCTTCCCGCCCGCGGTGTTGCTGACCACGCTGATCTTCGCCACCGTCTTGGCCGTGGTCAAGTCCTTCGGCCGCATCCGGGGCGGCCGGACTCCAGGAGTCCAACGGCGATGAGTTTCGCCGTGGTTTCCAGGTCTGTATCCGCATACCCGATCAACCGCACTCGAGGAGAGCATCATGACCGCTACCTACACCTTTGACGTCTTTTCCAGCCTCGACGGCTACGGCTCCTACGGCCCCCCGGGCGACTGGGGCGGCTACTGGGGCAAGCAAGGCCCCGAGCTGCTCGACCACCGCCTCGCCTTGTTCGGCAACGACCAGCGGATGGTCTTCGGCGCCACCACGTTCCGGCAGTTCGTGCAGATGCTGGCCTCGAGCACCGAGGAGTCCGAGGTGCGTGACCCATGGGTCACCCGGATGAGGAGCATGCCGGCATCGGTGGTGTCGTCGACGCTGGCAGGCCCCCTCGACTGGCCGGACGCGACCGTCATGAGCGGTGACGCCGTCGACGTCGTCGCCCGGCTCAAGGAGGAGTCCGAGGTGCCGTTGCGCTCGCACGGCAGCCTGTCGTTGAACTGGGCGCTGATGGCCGCCGGCCTGGTCGATCGCGTACAAGTAACGCTCTTCCCCGTGATCACCGGTCAGACCGGGGTGGACCCGATCTTCGGGGGTGCGGCCGACTTCGACTTGGAATTGCTCGAGCACCGTACGCTCGACGGTCACACCCAGGAACTCATCTACCGACCCACCCTCCATTGACCTCCTCTAGAGTCGAGGGTCCGTCAGCGGCAAATGAGCGCGTTCCCACCGTCGGGTAGCGACGGTTCTCTTCGTACCGAGAGCAGCGACCCCGGCCAGGAGCAGCCCGTACCGTGGCGACATGACGGACGCAGCGACTCCTGCCGCCGTTGAGTTCTCGCCCGTCTAGGTGGAGTTGGCGGATCCGCAGCTTCCGCGGCATCACCGCATGCGAGGTTGAGTTCGAACCGAAGCTGACGTTGCTGGTCGGGCGAAACAACGCCGGCAAGTCTCGCGTGCTTCGTGCGGTGGCCATCGCCTTGGGCGGCGTCCCGGCTGAGCTCGATGACCTGACTGTGGGGCAGGATGGACCGGCGACCATCGACCTGGTCATCGCGCCGTTCCCGCCGCCGTCTTGCGAGGCGGCAGAGGACGTCTTCGTCGATTCGGTCGGTCAGCGATTCGGCGCCATCCAGCCCATTCGTGAGGAGCCACTTCGAGAACGGTTCGCCTGGCGCACGACGATTCGCCGCTCGGCCGAGGGGCTCGGAGCCCGCGCCGACGCTCAGGTTTTGGTTTTCGACGCAACGCGGCAGGACTGGGTCCTGCCGCAGAACGCCCCCGCGCTATCTCGTGACCAGCGCTCTGTGTTCGCAGCCGACCTCATTGATGCGAGACGGGATCTGGTGGAGGAGTTCGCTCGCCAGGGTCCGCCGTCCGGCGAGTCCTCAGCGACCTCGAGGTCGCCGACAAAACCCGCCTGGAACTCGAGGCCCATTTGGCCGATCTCGGGTCGAGGATTGTCGCCGAGAGCGCGACGCTCGACGCCGTCCGGAAGTCACTCAAGGATCTGGATACGCTCGTCGGGAGCATCGGAACCCCGGTTCTGAGCCCGCTTCCCGTGCGCCTCGAGGAGCTATCAAGGTCTGTTTCGATTGACCTGGACACCGGAAGCGGGGCTCTACCCGTACGGCTGCACGGCGCCGGCGCACGAAGCCTGGCCTCACTTCAAGTTCAAGGTGTGCTCTACGACCGACGACTCGGCAAGGACGGCCCAACGATGCGGCCTCACCCCATCACACTTGTTGAGGAGCCCGAGGCCCACCTTCATCCGCAGGCGAGCCGGGAGCTGTCAGCGCTGCTCGACAGCCTGACTGGTCAGGTGATTGCGACTACGCACTCATCACATCTCGTCACCGCACTCAACCCCGGAGCAATCCGCCTCATCAGGCAGGACGGCACCCTCTCAACAGTGATCGACCTCGGGCCCGCGCGAACCGGTGCTGCTGGTACTCATCGCGCCCTGCGTCGACGTCCGGCCTCGAGCCGGGCTACCACGGACGCTCGTGCTCGAAGGCAACAATCCACGGTTCCCGTGGAGCCCTCCACCACCATGCTGACCTACAGGCTCACAGGCACTACAGAGGCTTCGGCGTCGACCGCGACGAACAGCCACATTCTCACCCGCCGGAGCGCCCCTGACCAGACCACCCACCCAGCCGCACCCAGCCACGAATCTTCGCGCACCATGGTGCGCCTTCACCCGAAGGCGCTGGGGTGCTGACCTGGGGTCTACGTGGAGCGGGTGACGGGAATCGAACCCGCACTGTCAGCTTGGGAAGCTGATGTTCTGCCGTTGAACTACACCCGCGGAGGCCGCGCAGCGGCGAAACGAGCCTAGCTCACCCGCGAACTAAGAGACTTCTCATATACCTCTCACCATGCTGTCATCGTCCGTCGGCAGGGTGAGGTAGTGATCCGCTCAAGCCAGGCTGTCTTCGGCAGCCTGATCGCTGCAGCGGTTGCCGTCGTCCTCGCCTTCGGTGGCTTCCTGATCAGTACGGCCGACACTGGTCCCTCCGGCGAGCAATTGCCCGGACCGATCGTCATCCTCCCGGACCCGAGCGCCAGCACTAAATCGTCGGCCCCCGACCCAGCGCCCAGCCCCGCTCCCATCCCCGAACCGATACCGCCTCCTCCCCCGATCCCGATCCCTCCTCCGGTGCCGGCGCCCGACGGTGGAGGTCAGGTTCCACCGCCACCGGCGGATGATGACGACGGTGGCGGCGGCGGGGACGACGGTGGTGGTGGTGGTGGGAACGATGACGGTGGCGGCGGCGGGGACGACGGTGGCGGCGGCGGCGGTGACGGTGGCGGCGGCGGGGACGATGGGGGAGGCGGCGGTGGTGACGGCTGAACCTGAAGTTGCCGCCGCGCAGGCGACCGGCAGCAGCCGTCGCATGCTTTCCACCCGCTTCCGGATCCTCGGGTTCGTCCTGCTCCTCATCCTGCTCGCCCTGCTCGTCAGCACGTTTGTCACGTGGCGGTTGTTGATCGCTGCAACGAACGAGCGGATGGACAGCCGCCTGCACGGTGAGATCGAGGAATTCGCTCGACTCACCGAGTCCGGCGTCAACGCCACCACCGGAGAACGGTTCACCGATGTCGAGGAGGTCCTCGCGTTCGCGATCACCTTCAACCTGGCACAGCCGAACGAGAAGTTCCTGGGTTATGTGGACGGCGAGTTCGCCTACCAGAGTCGTCAGCAGGCCCCCGTCCTGCTGTCCCAAGACCCGGCCTTCTCCGAACTCGCCGGCGGGGTCAGCACGTCCAGATCAGGTCTGTACGAGAGTGGAGCGGGGGAAGTCCGCTACCTCGCGGTGCCCGTGACCTTGCCCGGGGACCCCAGCCGAGGCGTCATCGTCGTTGCCTACTTCGCCGATCAGGAGCGTCAGGCCGCCGACGAAGCCGCCCGGGTCATGCTGCTGGTCGGTGGCGGCACGCTCGTCGTGGCTTCCCTCGCCGCCTGGATCATCGCCGGCCGGATCCTGCGTCCGATCCGCGGAATCACCGACGCCGCGCGTCAGATCGGGGAAACCGACCTGTCCCGGAGGATCGACGTCCCTGAGGGCCCGCGGGACGAGATCGCCGAACTGGGTACCACTTTCAACGGCATGCTGGACCGTCTGCAGTCCGGGTTCGAAAGCCAACGCCGCTTCCTCGACGACGTGAGCCATGAGTTGCGCACGCCGATCACGATCGTCCGCGGTCACCTGGAACTCCTGGATTCCCAGGACCCTCGAGACATCGCCGAGACGACCGCGCTGGTCGACGACGAACTCGACCGGATGAACCGGCTGGTCACCGACCTGTTGACCCTGGCCCGGGCCGAGCAGCCGGAGTTCGTCGTACCGGGACCGACCGACGCCGGGACTCTGACGCATGCGATCTTCGACAAGGTCGGCGCACTCGCCGACCGACGCTGGATGTTGGAATCCGTTGCGTGGGCCAGCGTTGTGCTGGATCCACAACGGATCACTCAAGCGATGATTGCATTGGCGCACAACGCGACTCAGCACACTGATGTCGGAGACCGCATCGCCCTGGGCTCGCGCATCATGGACGGCAACCTGTGGCTGTGGGTCAGCGACAGCGGTGCGGGGTTGGAACCCGGGACTGAGGGGCGCGTGTTCCAGCGCTTCGGTCGCGGCGACTCATCCCGCCCGGACGGAGCCGGACTGGGCCTGGCCATCGTCGGTGCGATCGTTGCGGCGCATCAGGGCCGGGTCGCGGTGGACAGCAGCCCCGGTCGTGGCGCGACATTCACGCTTGTACTGCCCGGCGTCCTGGCCGATGACGACCATGTTTCGGTGGGGCATGGGAGCGTTCCTCGCTCGGGTGAGACCGGACCAGCGCGCACGACACAGCGACAGTCGACAGCACGGAGCAGGTCGGAGACAGCAAGTGAGATGAGACGGTCGTGAACAGAATCCTGATTGCCGAGGATGAGGGCCGCATCGCCGCCTTCATCGAGAAGGGCCTGCGTTCCAGCGGTTTCACCACGACGATCGTCGGAGACGGACAGGGAGCGCGCGACTTCGCGCTGACCGGTGACTTCGACCTGCTCGTGCTCGACATCGGCCTTCCAGGACTGGACGGGTTCGGAGTGCTGCGCGCCATCCGCGCCGCGCACTCACCGATCCCGATCGTCATGCTCACCGCTCGGGACGGAGTCCAGGACACCGTGGCCGGGCTCGAGGGCGGGGCGGATGACTACATGACCAAGCCCTTCCGCTTCGAGGAACTGCTGGCCAGGATCCGGGTACGGCTGGCCAACGACCGTTCCCCGGAGATCACCGTGCTGGCCGCCGGGAACCTCCGGCTGGACCTACGGGGTCGCCGAGCCCACGTCGGCAGCAAGGCGATCGACCTCTCGGCGCGGGAATTCCTGCTGGCCGAGACGCTGTTTCGCCACCCTGGGCAGGTCCTGTCTCGCGAACAGTTGCTCAGTCACGTGTGGGGTTACGACTACGACCCGGGGTCCAACGTGGTCGACGTGTACGTCGGATACCTGCGCCGCAAGCTCGGCCCGCACGCCATCACCACCGTCCGGGGGATGGGCTACCGCCTCGAGGCACCGAGTACGGATAACGCAACGATCTAGTTCCACACCTGATCGCATGCGCGCACACGACTTCGGGGTTGTTGGGCTCATCTACTGCCAAACGAGCCCAACAACCCTGGACTGAGTGCTTGGCGCTGCCGAGTCTCCGGCCTAGTCCGCGCTGTCCGCGCTGCCTGCGCTGTCCGCGCTGGCGGAATCGTCGCCGCCACCACCACTCCCACCGCCGCCACCATTGCCCGGCTGGGGTGCGGGTGCTAGCGCGGGTGGCGGGGAGTCGTTCGCGCTCTGGTTCGGTGAGTCGGCTGATTCCGGGGACGGGTCGACGTATCCGGGATCATCGGCGCTGTCGAAGGGAGAGTCCGCTGATTCGGCGATGCTCTGGTTGGGCGAGTCGGCTGACTCCGGTGAAGTGTCCTCGAATGCGTTGACACTGATCGGCGCAATTGCAGCGGCGTCGTCCATCGGAGTCGCGGTGTCGGCGAGCGCGACTCCGGTGAGTCCGACTCCGGTGAGGGCGGCTCCGACGCTGATGACCTTCCATTTTCTACTGATCTCCATGATCTCTTTCCTTTCGTGTGTTTCGATGTCGTCGATGTCGACTGCGTGAGTTCCACTGTTTTCAGATCCCACGCTGCTCGGTCGACGTGAGCTGGTCAGGAGAGGACGATGAGTCGTTCCTCATCTCCACGTGACCTCGAAGCCACTGTGGCGTACGAGTTTTCGTTGACATTGCCAAGCCACTGCTCGGCAAGGGCGATCCGCTGACGGGTCTGTTCCGGCCAGCGGGGCAGCAGCACTCGGAACGGCCCGGTGGCCAGGCCGAGTACTGCTGCGCTGATCCGGGGGCGCAATTCGCCTGCGGAATATCTTGTTTCGGCGCCGGCGAGCAGCTGCGCGCCATACCGCTTGATCCGCCTCGCCTTCGGGTGCAGCATGCCGAGAACGGAGAGATGGGCCAGCACGGTTGCCCACTCGTCGATCCGGTGACCGGCGCCCGCCGTGTCGACATCGAGCAGTCCGCTCACACGTCCGCGGTTGACCAGGATCTGGCCCTCGTAGAAGTCTCCGTGGACGGCCACCGTCGGGTGATCGCCTGGATCGACGCGCGCCAGGTGGCCGAGCAGTTCGTCGAGTCGAGTTCGTTCGTCCGGGAGGCAGCCAGCGACCACGTCGGCGTAGTGCGCTGCGCGGCCGAGGTGATCGCCACGGATCTGGGTCTCGGCCAGTTCGGCCGGCAACTGATCGAGCAGCCCTTGAAGGGCGCCGGCATCAGGGAGGGGGACCGCCGATCCGGTGAGCGCGCCGCGCAGCGAGCCGCCGTACAGCGCCTGCAGGACGAGGATGCCGTCGGTCGAGTAGCCGTAGCTGTGCGGGACCGGCAGGTGGCGCGCGAGCAACCGATGTTGGTCGTGCAGCGCCTCGACCCGGTGCGGCCTCACGACTTTGAGGAAGACCCGCCCGCGCGTACCGCTGGCTTCGATCACGGCACGTCGGCCGGGACGATACGCCCGAACCGTCAGCCGCACCGTGCCACCACCCATGCCCAGGTCGGCGAGCAGCGCGCTGACGGTGTCGGCATCGACGGCCGAGGCCAAGCCGGGAAGGTCTGGATCGAAGGGCCAACGCCAGATGCCGACTCGTACGCCGTCGCCGTCCACGACCGCAGCCCGCCGAGGGATCCGGCCCCCGGTGGCCATCACCAGCGTCTCGCTGGCGACCTGCCCGCCGGCCCAGCGGACCTGCGCCGCGTACTGGACGATCGTGGAGGATCGGCCACCCGGCGTTGCCGGCTGATGAGTGACCTGTCGCGGGCGAAAGGAGAGCAATTCGCCGGACGCGGTCTCGATGAGCGCGCTCAACGGTCCCTGCGCCTCACCGCCGAGCAGCAGTTGCAGGTCCGACGCCCACGCATCGTCGGCATTCTCGGGTCCCAGGATGACCGCCGGAGCGGGAGGGGGCGCACTGA
>JALZIL010000259.1 GCA_030860305.1 Actinomycetota bacterium | reverse complement strand
TCCTCCTGGTTCTCGGTGAGGAAGTTCGTACCGGCGTACGCGACGACGGCGTAGGCAACAGCGACGTAGGTGATCAGCAGGACCACGGTCGATGCGATAGCGGCCCTGCCCGGGGTGGACCTGGAGTTCGTGGTCTCCTCGGACAGGTTGACTGCCGATTCCCAGCCCCAGTAGGCGAAGACGCCTAGCAGCAGCCCGCCGGTCAGCGCCGCCCCGCCTTCCCCGAACGGGTTGAGCCAGGAGAGGGACGGGTCGAGGGAGTCCAGTGAACTGTCACCGCCCACAGCCCGGACCAGCGCGACCACAGCGAAGACGAGCAGGGACAGGATCTGGACGAGGATGAGAATGTTCTGCACCCGTGCCGACAGTTCGGTACCCAGCACGCAGATGGCAGTCATCAACAGAACCAGCGCGATGGTCAGGATCGTGACCGCCCAGTAGTTCTCGGCCAACGTGTCCAGGCCGAGCGCAAGCAGGCCGAAGCGGACGCCGGTGTCAGCCAGCGACGCAACGATCAGCACCCCGGTCATGGCGATTGCCCAGCCACCCAGCCAGCCCAGCCACGGGCCCATCGCTCGGGTGACCCAGGAGAACGTCGTACCGCAGTCGGTGTCGACCTTGTTGAGGTAGTAGAACGCCGAGGCGATCAGCACCATCGGGACGAAGGAGGCGAGCAGGACGCCCGGTGCGTAGATCCCGACCAGCGCGACGATCGGGCCGATGACCGCAGCCAGGGAGTACGCGGGTGAGGTCGAGGCCAGGCCGATGACCATGGCATCGAGAAAGCCGATCGCCCCGGGCTTGAGACTCGGTTCGGTTCCCGGCGCGGTGCTGGACTCCTGATGCTGGGTCGACATGCGGCCTCCTGACGATCGGCCCAGTTTCGTGACGAGCCCCGGGCCGGCGCACCATCTGACCCTGCCAGCGGGCCTGTGTCCATAGGGGACAGACGTCGTAGGGTCCAGATCCAGTCCGGGGACGCCGATTCGGGCGTACGGCGAAGGGAGCCAGCATGCGCATTTTGCTCGTCGGGGCCGGTGGTGTCGGTGGTGCCTTCGCCAGGATCGCCACGCGCCGGGACTTCTTCGAGGCGATGGTCGTTGCCGACTACGATCTTGGTCGGGCCGAGGCGGCCGCCGCGGCGGTGGCAGACGACCGGTTCATCGCTGCGCAGGTCGATGCGAACGACGAGACTGGCGTCGCCGCGCTGTTGACCGACCACCGCTGTGACGTCCTGATGAATGCCACCGACCCCCGGTTCGTCATGCCGCTGTTCCGGGCGGCGTTGACCGGTGGGGCGCACTACCTGGACATGGCGATGTCGCTGTCGCGACCGCATCCGGAGGCGCCGTACGAGAAAACCGGGGTGAAGCTCGGCGACGAGCAGTTCGCGATGGCTGCCGACTGGGAGGCCGCCGGGCGACTCGCGTTGTGCGGTATCGGGGTGGAGCCGGGGCTGTCGGACGTCTTCGCCCGGTACGCCGCCGACGAGTTGTTCTCGCACATCACCGAACTCGGCGTACGGGACGGCGCGAACATCGAGGTCGCCGGGTACGACTTCGCGCCCTCCTTCTCCATCTGGACCACGATCGAGGAGTGCCTGAACCCGCCGGTGATCTACGAACGGGACCGTGGCTGGTTCACCACTGCACCGTTCAGCGAGCCGGAGATTTTCGAGTTCCCGGAGGGCATCGGGCCGGTCGAGTGCGTGAACGTCGAGCACGAAGAGGTGCTCCTGATGCCGCGCTGGGTCGATGCGGATCGGGTGACCTTCAAGTACGGGCTGGGCGAGGAGTTCATCAAAGTCCTGCGGGTGCTGCACAAGATCGGTCTTGATCGGACTGATCCCGTGCGGGTCGGGGGGATCGAGGTGTCACCCCGCGATCTGGTGGCTGCCTGCCTGCCGAACCCGGCCGACCTCGGCGACCGGATGTCCGGCAAGACCTGCGCCGGCCTCTGGGTCTCCGGCATCGGCAAGGACCGGTCGCCGCGGGCGGTCTACCTCTACCACGTGGTCGACAACGAGTGGTCGATGCGGGAGTACGGGGCTCAGGCGGTCGTCTGGCAGACGGCGATCAACCCGGTTGTGGCCCTGGAGTTGATGGCCAGCGGGATTTGGACCGGAGCTGGCGTTCTTGGGCCGGAGGCCTTGCCGCCCAAGCCCTTTCTTGACCTGTTGACGGCGTACGGCTCGCCCTGGGGAATGCGCGAGGACCCGCCGCCCAACTCCTGACCGCACTTTCTCCGGAGAAGGTGCGGTCAGGTGGTCTCCAGATGTGACTTAATCCGGAGAAAGTCCGCTTTTTGGGGAGGCGGCTCGGCGGTCAGGCGGTGGCGGACGCGATTGCTTCGTCGAGGACGTCGAGGCCTTCGTGCAGCAGGTTCTCCGGGATCACCAGCGGTGGAAGCAGCCGGATTACGTTGCCGTACGTACCGCAGGTCAGGACCACTACGCCGGCCGCATGAGCGGCCTTGGCCACCGCCGCACAGACGTCAGCGGCGGGCTCGGTCGTACCCGGCCGTACGAACTCCAGCGCAATCATCGCGCCCCGACCACGTACGTCGCCGATCACCGGATGCCGAGTTGCCATGTCTCGCAAGCGATCAAGCATGATGGGCTCGAGGTGACCGGCTCGGGCAACCAAGCCCGACTCCTCGATCGTCTCGATCGCGCCCAGTCCGGCAGCACACGCCACCGGATTGCCGCCGAACGTGCCGCCGAGCCCACCCGTGTGCACCGCGTCCATCAGGGCGGCTCGACCGGTCAGTCCGGCCAGCGGCAGCCCGCCGGCGATGCCCTTGGCGGTCGCGACCAGGTCCGGGACGACATCCTCGTGCTCGCAGGCGAACATCGCACCGGTCCGCGCGAATCCGGTCTGGATCTCGTCGGCGACGAAGACCACCCCGTTGTCGGAGCACCATTGCGAGATTGCCGACAGGAACCCCGGCGCGGGGACGATGAAGCCACCCTCGCCCTGGATCGGCTCGAGAATCACCGCGGCGGTCTCCGAGGCGCCCACCTGCTTGTCGATCATTTCGATCGCGCGCGCCGCAGCCTCGGCGCCGGGCAAGCCGTCGCGGTACGGATAGGACATCGGCGCCCGGTAGACGTCCCCGGCGAACGGACCGAAGGAGTGCTTGTACGGCATCGACTTTGCGGTCAGCGCCATCGTCAGGTTCGTCCGGCCATGGTACGCGTGGTCGAAGGCGACGATCGAGGCCCGACCGGTGGCAGCCCGGGCCACCTTGATCGCATTCTCGACCGCCTCGGCACCGGAGTTGAACAGCGCCGAGCGCTTTTCGTGATCGCCCGGAGTGAGCCGGTTCAGCGCCTCGCAGACGGCGACGTACCCCTCGTACGGAGTGATCATGAAGCACGTGTGGGTGAACCGGCCGACCTGTTCGCGGACCCGCTCGACCACGTGTGGGGCTGCGTTGCCGACGCTCACGACCGCGATGCCGGCGCCGAGGTCGATCAGCGAGTTGCCGTCGACGTCGCGCAGGATCCCGCCACCGGCGTCGGTGATGAAGACCGGCAGCATCGTGCCGACTCCAGCGGACACGGCAGCGGTCCGCCGGGCCAGCAGCTCGCGCGACCGCGGACCGGGGATCTCGGTGACCAGCCGGCGTTCTTGAGTCAGTCCGTGAGTTGGTGCATCGATCGTGTCGGTCATCGCGGTCCCTTTCCTGAATCGGAGTTGATCATCGGCAAATCGGAGATTGTTTCCGGGAAAATCCCCGAGGTTCCGATGATCAACTCGGTTGTGCGGCCCGTGCTGCGCGGGCGGCCAGAGCGATGCTGCGGCACTGCAAGGCGGAGACCAGAGCCCAGCTGACCTCGTCGACCGACCGGCCACCATCGATGGTGATCAGCTCCTCGCGTACGGCGTAGTACTCCACGAGCGGAGTGGTCTGCTTGTTGTACACCTCGATGCGGTGTTCGATCACGGCTCGGTCGTTGTCGTCGGCTCCCCGACCGCGACCCATCAGCCGCTCCACCAGGACCCCGTCGTTGACTCGCAGATGGACCGCCACCTGAACTTCCACGCCCAGCTCGCTGGCCACCAGGTAGGCGGCGGCTGCCTGTTCGGCCGTCCGGGGGAAGCCGTCCAGGATGTAGCCGCCTGTCCTGCTTGCCGCCAGTACCGGCTTGCGGAGCATGTCCATGACGATCTGGTCGGGTACCAGGTCGCCGCGGTCCATGAAGTCCTTCACCCGCTGACCCAGCGCTGTTCCCGCGGCGACATGCTTGCGCAACAGATCGCCGCTGGACACGTGGGTCAGCCCGAAGAAGTCCGCCATCCGGGCGGATTGGGTGCCCTTGCCCGCACCGGGCCCGCCGATGAACAGAACCCGCATGCGGTACTCCCTTCGCCCGGCCGGTGTGCGACGGGGCCGCGGAATACCGGAGGGTCAATCTACCGTCAGTGGCCCTCAGCCCAACTCTGCGCGACGACCGGTCGCATCAGGAAGCGAACGGGCGTACCGGGAAAGAGCAGATCGCTGGCCTCCTGCGCAGCAAGCAGGATTGCCTCGACCACGGCGTCGGCGTGATCTCGAGCAGCATGGACGACCAGCTCGTCGTGCTGGAAGAACACCAGTTCCGGCGCCGGCCCGTCCCCCACTCTGGCGGTTTGCGTGGAAACCGCCAGATCTCCCCCCGCAACGCTGGCGGTTTGCGTGGAAACCGCCAAGTCCATCAACCGTAGGCGCAGCGCCGCGAGGACGGCCGCTGCCCACTCCGCCGCCGTTCCTTGGACAACGAAGTTGCGGGTGAAGCGCCCACGCGCCCGGGCCCGGGTCCCACCTCCGCCTCCGGCTCCGGCGATCTCGCCCGCCCGCCCCACGGGGTCGGCGAGTGCGTCAAGTCGGTCACTGGAGTCGGCGAGTGCCGCCGGTGGGTCATCGGCCGATTCGTCGGGGTCGCCTCCGTTCGTGGGGGTCGAGGGCGGCGGACACGTACGGCCGAGGTGGGTACGTACCAGTCCGCCGTTTTCCCCGGTACGGGCCGCCCGCTCGAGTAGGTCCAGCGCCCGGGGGTAACGCCGGCGCAGGGTGGCCAGCGGCGCGGCCGCCTGCCCGCCGGTCTGCCCGTACATCGCCCCGAGCAGCCCGACCTTGGCCTTGGCCCGATCGCCGCCGAACGCCTCGGCCGCAAGTGCTGCGTACAGGTCTTCCTCGCCGGCCGCTCGCGCCATCGCCGCGTCACCGGACATCGCGGCTAGTACCCGCGGCTCGAGTTGGCCGGCATCGGCGACCACCAGAACGTGACCGGGATCGGCGACGACAGCCTCGCGCAGCCGCCGCGGAATCTGCAACGCCCCGCCGCCCCGGGTTGCCCAGCGCCCGGAGATCACGCCGGCCGGAACGTAGTCTGGGCGGAACCGGCCCGCATGGACCCATTCGGCCCGCCAGGCCCAGCCGTGCGCCGACAGGATCCTGGACAACTCCCGGTAGGCCAGCAGCGGTGCGACCGCCGGATGACCGGTCTGACGCAGCACCCAGGAGTACGTGGAGTCCAGAACGATCCCGGCCCGGGAGAAGGCGGCCAGCACGCTGGCCGGCGAATCGGGATTGATCGGGATCCCGGGAAAGGTGGCAGCGATCTCGTCTGCGAGCGCGGCCAACCGCGGCGGCCGAGCACCGTGCATGACGCGTCCACCCAGAAGCTCATGCAAGATCTGGTCGTGAATGTCTGCCCGCCAAGGCAATCCGGCGTCGCTCATCTCGACCGCGACCAGGGCACTGGCCGACTCCGCGGCCACCAGAAGACCGAACGCCGATGGCTGCTCGGTGACCGCGATCCGGCGGAGCTGCTCGGCGTACACACTGCGGGCAACCTCGATCGGATCGACCCCGACCGTGGTGTCGCCACGTGCGAGGTCGAACAACGTCGGCTGGCTCGTACGGACCGGCGCGGGTCGGTCCTCGGGCACCGGCAGTCCGTGCAACCGGGCGTAGGCGGCGGCCACCCGGCGCGGTGATCCCGCGTGGCCGTCGTAGCCCTGCAGCAGCGCCTCGGTCAGCGCGAGGTCATGGCAGCGGCGTACCCGCAGGCCAGCGCGCAGTATCGCTGGATAGTCAGCCATGGCGTCGGCGAGAATCCATCGTGGCCGTTGTGCGGCCTCGATCTCGGCCATGGCGGCGATCACGTCGGCGTGCGGCTCCGGCGCGGCGGTCGAGTTACCGCGCTCGTCGAGGTGCAGCAGCCATCCACCGTTCCCGTCGGCATCGCCGTCGAAGACAGCGAGCACGGCCATGGTCAGCGATTCTGCCGTTCGGGCACGACCGCGCGGCAACGCCGCCGTACGCAAGCCGTACCGAGGACTTTCTCCGGAGAACGTGCGGTCTGCACCGCCGCTGAAGTGACTTTCTCCGGAGAAAGTCCGGATGGATACATGGCGGGCTCTCGACTTTCCGTCAGGGTGGGAATGAATCTGACGATGCGCGAAGACCTACGGTCCCGTAAGCTACGGGAGCGTAACCATTCAACACGTGAGGAGTTCCGTGAGCGCGCCCGCCAGTACGGCCAACCTGCTGCACGACCTGGAACCGATCGTCGAGCAGAATCTCGAGCGGCACCTGAGACTCGCCAAGGAGTGGCATCCGCACGACTACGTCCCATGGGACGAAGGCCGCAACTTCGCCTTCATGGGCGGGCAGGACTGGGCACCAGAACAGTCTCGGCTCTCGGATGTCGCCAAGGCCGCGATGGTCACCAACCTGCTCACCGAGGACAACCTGCCCTCCTACCACCGCGAGATCGCCACCCGGTTCGGCCGTGATGGCGCGTGGGGCACCTGGGTCGGGCGATGGACCGCTGAGGAGAACCGGCACGGCGTTGCCCTGCGTGACTACCTGGTGGTCACTCGGGGCGTGGATCCGGTCGAACTCGAGAGGGCTCGAATGGACTACATGACCGTGGGGTACGACTCCGGCGACAAGACCGCGCTGCAGGCCGTGACGTACGTGTCCTTCCAGGAGCTGGCCACCCGTGTGTCGCACCGGAATACCGGCAAAGTGACCGGTGACCCGGTAGCTGACAAGCTCCTGGCCAGGATCGCCACCGACGAGAACCTGCACATGGTCTTCTACCGCAACCTGGTCTCCTCGGCCTTCGACATCGCACCGGACGCCACGATGCGCGCGGTCGCCGACGAGGTGATCAACTTCGACATGCCCGGCGCAAACATGGCCGGATTCCGGAAGAACTCGATGATCATCGCCAAGGCTGGCATCTATGACCTGCGGCTGCACCACGACGAGGTCATCCAGCCGATCCTTCGGCACTGGGAGGTCTTCGAGCGCGAGGATCTCGGCGGTGAGGGGCAAAAGGCCCGCGACGATCTGGGTGCCTTTTTGGCCGGGCTGGACGCTCAGGCGACGAAATTCGTGGACATGCGCGCGGCCTCTCGCGACCGGTTGGCCGCACGCGGTACGCCGAGCATCACCGTGGACGACCCGAATCCGGTCGAGCGGGTTCCGCAGACCGCCTGACCGAGGCAGGTCAGCTGCCCGGCTCCGTCGTCGGCGTACGGCTGTCGCTGTCCTTCCTACCCGGTCGCCCGGCGAACACTGCCGGCCATCTCTGGGCATCCTGATAGGCCTTACAGACCGCGAGTACTCGAGCGTCGCTGTGGCGCGGACCCACCACTTGCAGAGCCGCCGGTAAGCCGGCGGGTGTGAGCCCACAGGGCAGGCTGGCAGCGGGTTGCTGGGTCAGATTGAACGGATAGCTGAACGGCGTCCACGACGGCCATCTGGGCGACGGCCAACCCTCGGGGACCTCGCGACCGGCCGCGAAGGCAACCAGGGGCAAGGTCGGGGTGAGCAGCACGTCGTAGGTCTCGTGCAAGCGCCCCATCACAACTCCGAGTCGCATCCGCTCTGCGGTCGCCTCGAGGAAGTCGCTGCCGCTGACCCGGCGGCCTTCCTCGCAGATCTCCTGCAGCCCAGGGTCCAGCTGCGGCCACGACGCTTGCGGAAACTGTTCGACTGATTTCGCCGCGCCGCTGTACCAGAGGACATTGAAAGCCGCCACCGG